>NZ_MVQM01000165.1:0-16202 GCF_002067195.1 Pelotomaculum sp. PtaB.Bin117
TCTTTGCCATGCCCATTTTTAGGAATGTCGTGAAAAGGACAGTCTTTTTAGCCTGGCATGCCAGAATTTCCAGTTGCTTTATTCCAGATTTAATGATTCCTCCCATCTAATGCCGAGAGCCTATTAATATAATTATAAAAGTATCTTACATCGGTTTAGGATTTTTCTGATTCTTATCTGCTTCATTTTTTAGTTTCGCCTGACACATTAAACAAACTACTGATGATTTCTTTCTGACAATTAGCTCATCCTCGTCATAGTCGTCATCATGTTGATCAGCTATTGCCACTTCTTCCTCAAACAGCTTACCGCATAACATACACCGTATTTTCATATCACACCCCCGCAGTTTAATTAAGCAAGGTAAGATATTCGCCGTTGCCTCTCATAAATCCTGCCCGTAAAATTAGCGGAGTCTTATAGGGTGTGCAAATAATTAACTTATAGCATAGTTTACCCCAATTGATAAAAAATAGTTTTCATCTCAATTCATTAACAATAACCACTCCGGCGCTGGTGCCAATTCTGTCGGCCCCGGCTTCCAACATGGACAGCGCTTTTGCCAGATCGCGGATTCCTCCCGAAGCTTTGACGCCTATCCGGGGTCCGACTGATTGTCTAATTAATTTTATATCATCGACCATAGCGCCTTCTTTATTAAAACCAGTTGATGTTTTGACGAAATCGGCGCCCGCGGCTACGGCAAGCCGGCAAGCTTGAACTTTTTCTTCGTTTGTCAAAAGGCATGTTTCCAGGATTACCTTGACAATTGCTTCAGGCTTTGCACACTTCGCCGCGCTAATTACACCAGTTAGATCCTCTTGAGCTTTTCCGAGCAATCCACCTTTAAAAAACCCGATGTTCATTACCACATCCACTTCTGAAGCACCCGCCCTAACCGCCGCAGCCGCCTCAGCCGCTTTTACGGCCGGCTCGCTTGCGCCCAGCGGAAAACCAATTACCGCGCAAATACCAATCTTTGTATTTTCCAACTCCCGGTATGCTAAATCAATATGGCACGGGTTGATGCACACCGACTTAAAACCGAAATCAACGGCCTCCCGGCAAATACCGATAATATTCTGACAAGTAGCTTCAGGCTTGAGAAGCGTGTGGTCAATCACACCGGCTAGTCCGGCTCTTGATATACCCATCTATATTCCCTCAGCTTCCTAATTATTATTTAAGGCAAGTTGAATTATTTTCTCAACCAGTTCGGGGAATTCAATTCCCGCAGCGCGGGCGGCATCCGGCGAGAGGCTCGTGGCGGTCATGCCGGGAATTGTGTTTAGCTCCAGGATATACGGCTTTCCCCGGCGCTCAACAATAAAGTCCACCCGCGCCAATCCGCGGCAGCCTAAAGCCTTAAAGGCGCGTACTGCCAAATCCTTAATCAAAACCTGCTGTTCCTCCGGAATACGCGGCGGGATAATATGGCTGCTCATACCGGTGGTATATTTGGCCTCATAGTCGTAAACACCAGTGGCGGAAACGATTTCAATCAGGGGAAGCGCAACCGGCTCGTCATTACCCAGCACTGAAGCAGTTATCTCCACACCTTCAACAAATTGTTCAATCAGGGCAACCGGATCGTGCTGAAAGGCCAGTTCCAGGGCTGGAATCAGAGCCCGCTCCTGATGCACAAAAGTTATACCGATTGTGGAACCTTGCGTGGGCGCTTTGACTACCAGAGGCAGGCCCAATTCACCGGTAATTCGCGCCGCTATGGACGGCAGGTCCTGAAGTCCGGTTTCTTTCTTACCAACCAAGACGAACAAAGGTGTCGGCAGCCCTTCAAAAAGCAACATTTTTTTGGTAGTGATCTTATCCATTGCCATAGCACTGGCTAAAACACCTGAACCGGTATACGGTATGCCGAGCATTTCCAACATCCCTTGCATCGTCCCGTCTTCGCCGAACTTGCCGTGCAATGCCAGGAAAGCAAGTTCTATCTTTTCCTCTCTGATTCTGTTTACTACGTTGTTGTCCACATCTATCTTCACACACGGATAACCTTTCAACCTTAGAGCGTTGTAAACAGCCTCGCCTGTACGCAGGGACACATCCCGCTCAGCTGATTTACCGCCCATTAAGACCCCAACCTTTAAAGCCAAAATCCATTACCTCACTTTAGATTTTATAATTTGTTCTAAAATTATATTCGCTTAATAACGAGAAAAACCTACAAAAGAGTTTTCCTTGACGTAATAATTTGATTATTATATAATAACGAACGGAAGAGTTGCAATACAGGGGAGTAGCTCAATTGGTAGAGCATCGGTCTCCAAAACCGAGGGTTGCGGGTTCAAGCCCTGTCTCCCCTGCCAGTATTCTCAAGGGTTTTAACCTTTGAGATTTTTTATTTGCAAATGCTTGGACAGATTTTAAGCAGATTATGGCAATAAAGGTCGGCACTGCCGCTAAGATGAACGCGTCAAAAACTTGAATAAAAAAATCGCAGAAATAATAATCGGTTGGTGAATAAGATATATTGCAAGTGAGTTCTTACTTATCGCTGATATATATTTATTTTCATAATTGAATTCATAAAGACTCTGCTTTTTATAATAATACATTTTATAAGCAAGAACACCTAGTAAAAACATCGAAAGATACGGGCTTAGAGGATAATAATCAACTGTAACGAATTCTTTGTACACAGCGCCAAAGGGAAGCAGCAAACTTGTTTTGACCATAGTATTTTTCAGCGGTATTGCTGTAAGAGCTATAACTGCTGAACTTATGAACAGAAGCATATTATTCATTTTTTTGAATAAAGGGAAAAGAATCATACTTATTCCTAATAAATGCAGGATACCGAATCGAACATATTGTTCTCTAAAAAAAATGTACGTAACAAGAGTAATCATCATCCCATATGCCAGTACCTTGCTCCCTCTGCTTATAGAATTATTACTAAAACCGCTGCTTATTCCTGCAAGAAATATAAATATCAAAGCTGATGTTTTGCCTTCCCAGTACCAGAATCCGCTTAAATAATTAATCCCTATACCAACAAACCGATTCAAATCAAATACCGTATGAAAAATAACCATAAGGATTATTGCCATAACCCTGAAAAAATCTATTTCCCAAATTCGTCTGCTGCCCATTATAGGACCTCTTTTTCATCTTATAAAATGCTTAAATAATGAAAATAGCCCTGCCGTAAAACAGGGCATTATCAAGATAATTGAGTTTGCATCTTCTGCTTTATGCCTTTGCACCCTTAAGCCTGCCGCGTTCTTCCATCTTTTTGAAATCATACCAGATTGGGCTGGCATTGAAAATTGACGAATAAGCGCCGCTTGACACTCCGATCAGCAAAGCCAGAACCATATTGTGGATAGTCGCGCCGCCCATTAAGAAAAAGGCCACCAGGACAAAGATAACTGTCAGCCCGGTATTAATTGAGCGGGCCATGGTTTGCCACAGGCTGTTGTTGATAACATCCTCCAAAGCCTCGCCCTTTTTCCTGTATAACATATTTTCACGAATCCGGTCAAAAATAACAATGGTGTCATTTATTGAATAACCGATAATTGTCAGGACGGCGGCCACGAAGGTACTGTCCACTTCGATTTGAAATATCGAGAAAATCCCTAATATTACTAGAACATCGTGCAATATGGCGATGATGGCCGCGATACCTTGCTTGAACTCAAACCGCCAGGCAATATAAACAACCATCAGGACTGAGGCCACACCCAGCGCCAACAGGGCCTTTCTGATCAACTCCTGCCCGATTACGGGACCAACCCGCTCATTGCGCTGCACCGCAACACCACCCAGCTTTTGGTCCAGAGCTTGCAACACTGCCAAGTTTTCATCCTCGGCCAGTTCTTTGGTTCTAACAATAAAATCGGTTTCACCGCTGCGCTGGATCGAAGCACCCTCCAGCCCAAAATCAGCCAGCACCCCTCTAACCTGCTCAACGGCGGTTGGCTGGTTGAATTTCAAATCCAACAGGCTGCCGCCCCGGAAATCAATGCCCAGGTTGAGTCCCTGGCTGAATAGCGATATGATCCCGGGCACGATCACCAAAATGGATATTACGTACCATATCTTTCTTAGTTTAATAAAGTGAAACGGTTTTTTATCTCTTAGCATCAACTTTGTCTCCCCCTATGCCCCGTACATTTTAACGTTGCGCACCAAGTTGCTGCCGGCCACCAGGTGCAGCAAGTATCTGGTCACGGTGATGGCAGTGAACATGCTTACCAGGATACCGATGGACAATGTTACGGCAAAGCCTTTAATCGGTCCTGTGCCAAAATAGTATAGAACGGCCGCGGCAATCAAGGTGGTAACGTTGGAGTCAAAGATAGCCACAAAAGCCCGCTTGAAACCGGCGTCTATTCCCGACCGCAGGGTCTTGCCGGCCCACAATTCCTCCCTGAAGCGCTCAAAAATAATCACGTTCGCATCCACCGCCATGCCCAGGGACAAGAGAAAGCCGGCGATACCGGGCAGGGTCATGGTCACATGGAGGGCCGCGAAAATCAACAGCACGAGCAAGGCGTAGACAACCAGTGCGAAATCGGCGACCAGTCCGGGCAGCCGGTAATACAGGACCATAAAAACAAGAATCGCGGCAAGGCCGGCAATACCCGCCTTAATTGACTTATCCAGAGAATCCGCTCCCAGGGTCGGCCCGACCGTCCGCTTCTCCATCACTTCCAACTTCACCGGCAACGCGCCGGAGCGAAGCAGAATAGCGACATTGTGCGCCTCCTCAAGAGACGCATAAGGTGAAATCCGCGCCTTGCCGTCTGGGATAGGCGTTTGTACATTCGGGGCTTGAATAACCTGATTATCCAGCAGAATGTAAATAGGCTTGCCGACATTGGCTTTAGTGACCTCAGCGAAAATCTTGGCGCCGTCGGGCTCAAATTCCAGGTTTACCTCAGCCACCCCGCTTTGGTCTGTTCCCTCCGTGGCTGTCTTCAACTGACGGCCGGTCAGCACGGTTGTTCCGTCCTCTGTTTTAAACTCCAGGTAAGCGGTTTTGATCATGTTGCGCACCGCCTCGTCCGGATCGTTAATTCCGGCCAGTTCCACGATAATTCTCCGGTCGCCCTGCTGCTGAACAATAGGTTCAGCCACTCCATAGGCGTTGACCCGGTTTTCAATAATGGCCATGGCCTGCTTAACGCGGTCGGACGTCACCGGCGATTCGGGAGTGTCTTGGGCTTCGAGCACCACGTGTACGCCGCCTTGCAGGTCAAGACCCTGTTTAATTAATTTAGCAAAAGGGAGCCACTTGACATCAGGGAAAACTGGTTTTACCGCTAATACGGCTACAACAGCCACGATTACTATTATACCCGCCAGTTTCAGAAGCTTGTCCCACTTCATGCCGTTCAATTTCCTCCTCTATGGTCGTATAAATCAAAAGATACTATTACAACAACTTCGCCCCGTTAATTACCAGTTCAAAATTGCCATTCAAGAAGCTTGCGGCCCTGCGGCACATAATCATCCGGCTCAAGAATATTTCAAAATACTCCATCACGGGGCAAATGTCAGTGTCAATGGTCAACTCCATGGTAATTGCCCGTTTATCGTCTGCCACCCACAAAAATGAGTGCTCTACCGCATAGTTCACCCGGTCATGAATATCAAAAGTGGCGAAATCCTGGTTTCTTACCCTGGAGCGGTGCACATCAGACTTATCCGCCACAATCAGGGCTGCCGCAACACTGTTTACGGCATTTCCGTTTTGTTCCTCGTGGTTGCCTATAGCTGAAATAACTGTGGCTATTTCAGCCGCGGGCATCCCCATTTGCATTAGGATCTGATAAGCGATTACCGCCCCGGAAATACCGTGTTCGGTGCGGTTGATCACATTGCCCAGGTCATGCATATACCCGGCTATTGAGGCCAACTCAGCTTGCCGCTGCGGGAAACCCAATCTCTCCATAATATTCCCGGCAATTCTGGAAACCAGATGCACATGCCGGTAGCTATGCTCTGTATAACCGATCACGCCAAGGTACTCATTGCCTTTCCGGATAAAGGAGTCAAGCACGGGGTTTTTCCTGACATCCTCCAGGGTGATCATAAACAAATAAGCCCCCCCGACAGGGAAAAGGAGCGTATATCCTTAAAGCTTATAAATTTATCTTGCCGCTCGCACGCGAAATGTCCCGCGGCCCCCACTCCCTTTCCCCTCACTCCTTCTAATCCTAATCCGTTTCGTCGCTAACAACTTGACCGACGGCATTTTTCTGGAACTTTATGCGGACGTTATCGGATACTTTTATAATGAAGAAGTCATCCTTTATTTTATCTATTGTGCCGTACATTCCGCCCACAGTAATCACCCGGTCGCCGACCTTCAGATTATTAATCATCTCCTGAAGTCTCTTTTGACGCTGCTGCTGGGGCCTGATCATCAAGAAGTATAAAATCGCGAAGAGAACGACAATATACAGTATTGAAGCATATTGAGAATTGATACCCACTCTCGGACCTCCTTTCACATTATAGTGCAATAACTTAATTCGTTCATCATGCGAAAAATCCCTTTTTTAAAGAAAAGTTTTTATACAATTAGCCATACTGGTATTTTTCCATAAATTCATCTCTATATTCCACCATTTTCCCCTCGCGTATCGCTTCCCTGAGCTCTTTCATCAGTTCCAAAACAAAACTGAGGTTATGAATGGTTGTTAAACGGATGCCCAACACTTCACCGGCTTTAAGCAGGTGGCGAATGTATGCGCGGCTATAGTTCCGGCAGACATAACAACCGCATTCCGGGTCAAGCGGGTTTAAATCTCTCGCATTTCCGGCGTTGCGCACCACAAGCCTGCCCCGGCGGGTGAAAACCGTTCCGTTCCGGGCAAGCCTGGTAGGCAAAACACAGTCAAACATATCAATCCCTCTCAGCACACCTTCCACAAGGCAATCAGGCGAGCCGACACCCATCAGGTAACGCGGCTTTTCTTCCGGCAAAAATGGAACGGTATAATCCAGCAACTCATACATCAGCTCTTTTGGCTCACCGACACTCAATCCACCAATGGCATAGCCCGCAAAATTGAGACTGACTATCTCACCGGCACTTTTTTTACGCAAATCATGAAACACCCCTCCCTGGACGATACCGAATACTCCTTGCTCCTTCAGGCGGTGTGCGGCCAGGCACCGTTCCGCCCAGCGGCTGGTGCGATCTAGGGCTTCCCGCGCATATTCATAACTGCACGGGTACGGGGCGCATTCATCAAAAGCCATGGCGATGTCCGAACCGAGGGCCATTTGTATTTCCATAGCTTTTTCAGGACTGAAAAAGTGCTCGGAACCATCAATATGAGAGCGAAAAGTAACGCCTTCCTCAGATACCTTGCGCAGCGGGCCCAGGCTAAAAACCTGAAAACCGCCACTGTCGGTAAGAATAGGGCCGGACCAGTTCATAAAACGATGCAGCCCCCCTGCTTCCCGCACCAGTTCCTGGCCGGGCCGCAGATAAAGGTGATAAGTATTGCTCAAAATCAGCCTGCCGCCCACATCACAGACTTCCTCGGGAGTCATGGTCTTAACCGTGGCCTGCGTGCCCACAGGCATGAAAACAGGCGTTTCAACCGTGCCGTGCGGAGTATGCAGCAGCCCTAGACGGGCCCGTCCGTTTTTTTGTCTGTTTGTAACGGTAAAACTAACGGCCATTCAGTTCCTCCGATCTTATATTATCAACATCGCGTCGCCAAAACTAAAGAACCGGTATTTTAACCGTACCGCCTCGTTGTATGCCGCCATTATTTTATCCTTTCCGGCGAAGGCGGATACCATCATCAGCAGAGTAGACCTGGGCAAATGGAAATTAGTGATCAAACCTTCCACCAGCTTAAAACGATATCCCGGATATATAAAAATATCAGTCCAGCCCGAGCCAGGGCAAATCTCGCCTTTTTCCCCGGCAGCGCTTTCCAGGCAACGGGTCGTAGTAGTCCCTACCGCAATCAATCTACCTTTCCTTTGCTTGGTTTCGTTGATGGTACCGGCAGCCTTTTCCGAGATCTCATAATACTCCGCATGCATATGATGCTCCCGGACATCTTTTACCTGCACAGGGCGAAAAGTACCCAACCCAACGTGCAGCAGCACAGGAACTACGACCACACCCATGTTTGAAATCCGTTCCAGCAACTCCCGTGAAAAATGAAGCCCGGCAGTGGGAGCCGCCGCCGACCCCGCCTGACGGGCGTAAATTGTTTGATAACGTTGCTTATCTGATAGCGGCTTTTTTATATATGGAGGAACCGGCATCACACCAACCTGATCCAGTATTTCTTCAAAGATACCGTTATAACTAAACTCCAGCACCCGGCCGCCGAAATCCGTGTGCTCCAAAATCAGCGCTTCCAGGAGTCCGTCGCCGAATATAATCTTCGTGCCTGCTGCCAGCCTTTTCCCCGGACGTACCAGCGCCTCCCAGCGGTTCTTGTCCAGCTGTCTTAATATCAGGACTTCAACCTTCGCGCCGGTTATATCTTTTATGCCATAAAGGCGGGCGGGCATAACCTTTGTATCATTTATAACCAGAGTGTCCCCCGGCCTCAGGTAATCAACCAAATCCGTAAACCGGCGGTGCTCCAGAGGCGCCCCGTTTAGATGCAGGACCATTAGCCTGGAAGCATCCCTCCGGCTCACCGGTTCCTGGGCAATCATCCCCTCGGGGAGGAAATAGTCAAAATCAGATAGCTTCACCCGTTGCTGTTCAACTCCTCATTATCCCGCAAGTATAACCTTTGCCGTTAACAATAACATGAAACCTTTTACCGGCCATAATTTTCCGCAATTTTAATATTCGAATAATAGTATTTCAAAATTTCCTGGTAATTATAACCTTGCCTGGCCATACCGTTGGCTCCCCACTGAGAAAGACCCAGACCATGCCCCCAACCGCTTCCGGTAATATTCACTCCCGTAAGATTTTTGTCCTTATCGTACCCTTTTTTCAAAGTAAATAAAGCGCTTTTCAGGCCAAGAGCAATCCTCACGTTGTCCGCGTTCGCTATCTCAATCCGCAAAGGCTTGTCGTCGGTTCCCACACCACTAACCGTCAGTTTTTTCACCCTGGCGCCGGAAGCGGTATAGACCGTGTCAATACCGGTAATTTTCTTGAATTCATAACCGGATTTTTTGAACATTTCCAGCAACTGAGCGGCTGTATAATCAACCTGCCAGTTATAATGCAAATTGTTCTTATCGAACGGGTCTTTTTTGTATTTGATATACGGCAGGGCACTGGACCACACATCTTCGCTGTTTTCAGTATAACCGCCGCTGCTTGAGTGGAAAAAAGAGGAGATTAGCTTACCCCGGTTGAGCATAACCACGCCACGGGTATCCTCAACCGCCTGGTCCGTGGCGGGCACTTCCTTGTCATAGCCTAAATAGACCTGACTGGACTGGTCATTTGTCAAATTATAGCTGGCACCACTGGTGGCTTCGACTCTTTGGAGGGCGTAATTACGCGCCACGACCGCTTGGGCTTTCAGCGCCTCGGCCGGCCAGGACGACGGCATTTCCGCCGGCACTACCCCACGCAGGTAATCCTCAATATTTAACTCGTTTATTGCCACAAGGCTGCCGCTTTCCACACGGAATTCCATATTGCCCCGGTAGCGCCTGTATTCCGTTCCCTCCAGCAATGAAATCAAGTTTAATCCTTTGTTTGAGGCCAATTCGCTTTCATTTCGGGCGTTTCTCACATACAGACCGGTGTTTTCACTTATATCAACCGCTTCCCCCGAGGCGTTTAACGCCACCAGATCGGCCACCGGCGTTCTTTCCGCAACATTTCCGTCTGCGGCGATAATACTTACCCGGATATTATTCTCTTGAACCGCGACCGGCCCGCTAAAAGGACCGTATTTTTTCCCAGAGCTCTGGAGCATTATTTGACCGGCCTGCAATTCCACCAGCCAGCTTTCCTTGCTTCCTATTTCCGTTATTACCTTGCCGTTTGATAAATTGATTAGTTGATAATCACCATTTGTTTTAAAGCTCATCGATTCAGTCTGCTTTGCTAGAGCCACCCGTACCGTGTCAAACTTCTGAGCACCCTCTGCGCTGATTGGGGGTAAAAGAACTAAACAAGCCAACAGAAAAATTAAGAAACGCTTTGTTCTAATTTTTAATTCCACTTTTTTTCTCCCGTAAATTCTAAAATAAAGTACACAAATAAATTAAATTCGATAAATATTACCAATATCCTTCAATAAATTAAAAATTCAGATCCCACATATTTACCGGCGTATGAATAAATTCACAATTATCGTCAGTAGAATACTTAGTACGATACAAGTAACCACGGGAAAATAAAAGCTGAAATTTTGTCTCTGCACAAAAATATCCCCCGGAAGGTGCCCCAGCCCGAAGAACTTGCCCCCGATCAGGAGCAGTCCGCCAATTACAGTCAGAAACAGACCGAAGAAAAGCATCATCTTGCCGAATGACTCCAACATATTATGCCACCCACCTTCAACCATATGATCTAGACAACTTACTATCAGGCATTGGTACGGTTAGTACGGCACGTTTCTACACGGGAGATTAACTTGTAATATATGCAAGTTAGCTGTTTTTCCTGCCGCTCGGCTGAGAATCACGATAATAACGTTCCTTTTCGCTATATACGCAGCCGCAATACTGCTGACGATACATTCCCAGTTCCCTGGATAAACTAACAGCCTCCCGGTAGCCATTCCTAAAATCGGCATAGTAAAATGGGATCCCATATTTATCCCCTATCGCTTCACCGGTTTCCCTGATAAGTTCGTGTTTCTGGTAAGGGCTTACCAGCAAAGTCGTGCTGAAGCAGTCGAACCCCCCTTTTCTGGCCACTCTGGCCGCCTGGCTTAGACGCATTGAATAACAAAATTGACAGCGTTTGGATTCCCTATGAACTACCCCTTGGATAAACTCTTCCAATTGATACTTTTTATCAAAAATGACATTGAGGCCAATGTCCGCGGCATACTTCTCCAGAGTATCTTTGCGCTTTGCGAACTCGGTATACGGGTGGATATTTGGATTATAGAAGTATCCGTAAATATCCATTCCTGCTCCCCTCAAGTGCTGAATAGGGTATATTGAGCAAGGGCCGCAGCAAATATGCAGCAACATTTTCATAAAAAACCTCCAAATATTGACCATCAACCGCATTGTGCGCTATACGTCCGCCAACATATCTGTTTCGAAGTTAGTATAAACATTTTGCACGTCATCATGTTCCTCAAGGCTGTCTATTAGTTTTACCATTTGTTCCGCTTCTTGTCCTTCCAGCTTGACAGTGTTCAATGGAAGCTTCGTAACCTCCGCATAGGCTATTTCAACATCGGATTTTTCCAGAGATTCTTTTACTGCTGTCATGTCGCCGGGCTCAGTTGTAATCTCGTATGAGTCATCATCACTTACTTTAAAATCTTCGGCGCCTGATTCAATCGCTAACAGCATCAAATCATCCTCATTATATTTGCAGTTTGCTTTTTCAACTACGAGCAATCCTTTTTCCTGGAACACCCAGGCGACACATCCGGATTCCCCCAGACTGCCGCCGTTTCTTGAAAATATATATCTTATTTCACTTGCCGTGCGGTTACGGTTATCGGTCATTATTTCAATCATCACTGCAACCCCGCCAGGCCCGTAACCTTCATAGTTAAACTCCTCATAACTGGCGCCGCCCAGTTCACCCGCTCCTTTTTGTATAGCGCGCATAATATTCTCATTTGGGATGTTTGCTTCCTTGGCCTTTTGGATAGCGGTTTTAAGCTGCACGTTACCGTCCGGGTCTTTACCACCCTGCCGCGCGGCAACCATAATCTCTCTGGCCAAGCGCGTGAATAATTTGCCCCGTTGAGCATCTACTTTTGCTTTTTTGCGTTTGATAGTAGCCCATTTAGAATGTCCGGACATCAATACTCCCCCTTCTTGTCAGGCATACACTGCATTATATTAACTAGTATGAATATGTTTAAACTAAAAAAGCGCAAAGCGCTTAAATAATTCCTAAATTATTTTAGCATATAGATTATCCACACGCAAACGATATGTCTTCTATATGTTTTCTATCTGTTGTATTGTTCCCCTGCTCCCAACGCTTATCCGGTTTTTAAGCTTGCTGTTGCTTGCCGGTAAAAATACCAAGCATATGTTTGAAAGCTACGGTCTTCTATCTTCTAGGGCCAAGTCATTAACCATTTGCAAACGATCATAGGTCAGCGGGCCGACTATTCCGTCTGGATTTAGCCCCTGGTCACGCTGAAATCTAATTACTGCATCTTCCGTAACAGGACCGTAAAAACCGTCTAAGTCGCCACGGTAATAGCCGAGTATTTGTAAAATTTGCTGGACGCGCAACACATCCGCACCAGGGTCCACGCCTATACGTAGTAATCTTCCCGTAAAAGCATTACCTGTTATTTTTACTCTGGTTCCAAGCGGTACAATGTCGTATATCCGGATAACGTCGTCATTCCGCATGCGTACACACCCGTGACTGGCGGCAGTGCCAATAGATGCCTCGTTATTAGTTCCGTGAATGCCGTACCCCACACATGAATTGGAACACTGGTAACTACCTGCCGAAATGGGCTTGTATCAAGGGATATAAGCCTTTATTTTTTCTAAAACCTCATTTTATAAAATACTTATCCTTTTATAGAACTAAAGCCTTTTATAACAATTGTATATATAGTATAATTATGGTGCGGTTTTATTTGTAAATAATTTTTCCATCAGTATATTATTGTTAGTATCTATTTAAAGATAATACTGAGAAATTAATAGAATATAAGAATTGTGGTATAATTATTGTATAAAAAATAAAGGGAATGATATTCTATGAATAAGATATACACAATCGGTCATTCATCGCATAAATTAGAAAACTTTTTGCATTTGTTAAAAATCCATAGCATTAATTGTTTAATTGATGTTAGGAGTATGCCTCATTCAAAATATACACCCCAATTCAATAAAGATGAACTAAGAAGATTTTTGCTTAGCAATAGCATTCACTATATATTCATGGGGAATGAATTTGGCGCAAGACGTGAGGATAAAAGTCTTTACACTAAAGAAGGTTACTTAGATTTCGATAAGGTTACTAATACTAGCTTGTTTAAAGCTGGTATTGAACGGATTAAGACAGGTATAAAAAAAGATTTTAAGATTGCTCTGATGTGTACTGAAAAAGATCCTATTGACTGCCATAGAAACATATTAATCGCAAGGGAATTTCATAAACTAGATTATAGTATTGATAATATACTTGAGAACGGCGAAATTCAAAACCAAGATTTTATTGAAAAAAGATTATTAGATATGTATTTTCCTAACAGAATGCAGCAGACTTTGTTTGACATCATTGATGGTAGAAAAAACGATTCGGAACTAATAGATCAGGCTTATAAGCTAAGAAACAGAGATATAGGTTACAGTATAGTAGAGAAGGAGAGTTTAACGAGTTGAGGTTGTTTACAATAGGGTTTACCAAAAAGACTGCCGAAGACTTTTTTGCATTGTTAAAAAACAATCACATAAAAAAAGTTATTGATATAAGACTTAATAATGCATCACAGTTAGCAGGCTTTTCTAAAGGAGAAGATCTTAATTATTTTTTAAGAGAACTATGCAACATTAAATACTTACATGATATTGACTTAGCACCTAATAAAAAAATCCTTGATGATTATAAAAAAAATAAAATCACTTGGCAACAATATGAGTTGCTTTTTAATAATCTTTTAATCGAAAGAAATATTAAGGATAAATTAGATAAGTATTTTAAGGAGGACTTTGACTATGTTTGCCTTCTTTGTAGTGAAGCAACAGCCGATAAGTGTCATAGAAGGTTAGTAGCAGAGTACATAAAGCGAATTTACCATAATCTGAACATAGAGATAATTCATATATAGTGTCATTACTGAGGGGGATACTAAATGTACAAGGATATTATTCTGCTTACCACATCAAAAAAGATAAATAATTTATGTATTGCTGGCGTGGAAAAAGAAAATGGTAGCTGGGTTAGAATAATATCAGAAGATGAGGAAATACAACACGCCATTACTACTAATGATGCAATGTACGAAGATGGAAGTATGCCTCAAATAATGGACATTATAAGAATTAAGTGCAAGGGATATAAACCTAATTACTATCAACCTGAAAATTACGTACTGGACGATTCATACTATTGGAAAAAAGTAGGTACGGCTAGCATTAGAGAGTTATTGAGAGTACATCCTGTTGAAAACAACTCTTTTCTTTTCTATGATACTGATAAATGTATAGAAAGAGCTTATTTTAATAACTTAAATGATAAAGATAGATATTCACTAACTCTGATTTCTCCAGAAGATATTTGCGTTCACGTAAAGCAATGGTCTAAACATGAAAAGAAAAAGGTAACAATGAGTTTTAACTATAGCGGAAACCGTTATTGGTACATACGCTTAACGGATACAGAATTTGAGAATATATATCTGCAATATCAAGATGGAAATTATAATTATCGGGAAAAATGCTTGTTGGTTGTGAGTTTGGGAGACGTTAACCCCAAAGATAATAAGCATTATAAACTTATCGCAAAAGTATTAAATATAAAGTAAATTGTTAAACAATTATCTGTGTAAGTAGCCCTGATTCTATTTAGGGCTATTTGTTTTGGGAGTGTCACGGCTTCCGTGTAAATGGAATAATCTCACAAGTAATTGTACACACTTGCTTTTACTCATGCGCAGGATAGGGCAACGCGGGAGCGCGACCCGAGCGGCGCGTGAGGTTTGGCGAGGCGGCGATTCCGACTGAAACGTCGCTTTTTTCTGCTGCCTTGGAAAACCAAAGCGATAAACTCCGGGGGTTCGGGGGCAGCGCCCCCGATCACGAAATCATTTTACCTTGCAGCCGATCCTCAAAAAATATCATCAGCTGCCCAATTATAATGCCCCAATCACGAATGGGCATACTCCATTTTTTAGTGATTTCCTGTACCGAAAGATAGACCGATTTTTTGACCGCGTCGTCAGTCGGGTAAATCGTTTTGGTCTTGGTAAATTTGCGCAGCATCCGATGGAATCCCTCCACCGCGTTGGTGGTGTAAATCAGTGTCCGTACTTCCTGCGGATACTTGAAATAGGTGGACAGTTCCGCCCAGTTTGCGTCCCAAGACTTCAAAATCTGCGGATATTTTCTGCCCCACTTTTCACGAAATTCCTCCAGCCGATACTCCGCGTCCTCCAGCGTCGGCGCACCGTAAACCAGCTTCAAGTCTGCCATGACCAGCTTGATGTCCTTGTATGGTACATACCTTGTGGAATTGCGGATTTGATGAATCACGCAAAGCTGCTGTTCTGTTTTGGGGAAAACAGTCTCAATGGCGGTTGAAAATCCGGAAAGGTTGTCCCGGCAGGCAATCAAAATGTCCTGGACGCCGCGATTTTTCAATTCGTTGCATACAGTCGTCCAAAAGCTGGCGCTTTCGTTTTCTGACATCCATATGCCCAATATTTCCTTACGACCGTCCATGTTGATCCCTAAAACGGAGTACAGGCATTTGTTAATGACCCGGCTGTCCTTGCGCACTTTGAATACTATCCCATCAAGGAAAACAATAGGATAAACCGGATCCAGCGGCCTTGACTGCCACTCGGTAACGGCGGGCATTTTACTTTGAATATTCCCTTTTTCAAGATAAAAAATATTTTTGGTGAGCCCAAGAGGTTAAAAACCTGACGGTGCCGAAGGGAAGCCTTGACAGACGGGGTCCCTACATGTGGTACAATGGGAAAACTGACGGGGGTAATTTTTTATGTATGTCTTCGGAGCCACCCTGTCGGTAATTATACCAGCCACATGTGGGGTGGATGTCAAGGCCACTACCCGGATAGGTACAAAGAGTTTGAATATAGTCGCGCTACTTGTTAAGCGGTTGTCATGTAAGACAGCCTCACAAATGATATTATTAACAATGATAATATCTATAGCTTAATCATCTTCTCTTTCTATTACATCTGTATAAATAAAATCACTATATTTTAGTTTTGTCTTTTTATTCAACAAATCCTTCCTCATTGCTAGAACAATATTTCCTACCGCTTCTTTTCCCATTTCCTTACTAGTAGTTTGTTAACACTGAATCTATAATAAAACTTATTTTTATGTTATACTCTTCCCAGGAGGGAGGGGTA
>NZ_MVQM01000166.1:0-79617 GCF_002067195.1 Pelotomaculum sp. PtaB.Bin117
AACCTCTTCATCGGCGAGCCCAACACCGGCAAGTCCAACATTCTTGAGGCACTGGCCCTCCTCTCGTGGTGTGGGCACCCTGCCGACGAGCCTCTGCAAGAATATGTTCGCTTTCACACTATGCCGAACCTGTTCTACGATCAGTTGTTGGACCAGGAAATTGCCGTGACGGCATCACTATCTGACCAGTCGCGCCCCAGACTGCATGTTGCCGTGGATTTTCCAGGTATACGTTTTAACGATGCTTTCAGAAAATGCTGTCTTCAAAAAGGCGTTTATATCACGCCGGAGCACCGGCAATTTATCGGACCCTATGCTCCACTTGATATCGAAAAACGGTTTTATACTTAGTCAATCAGTGCCAATTCTCTGGCGCGAAAAACCGCATCATAGCGGTGCCGACCTCCAGCTTTTGGTAAGCAACCTTGGTTAACCCTTGAGTGTCTAAAAAGATGTACTTAATGAGGAGGGTTATTGCAGTATGGATATTAACCTAAACTATAGGTATGTGAACAATTTTGATTATAATCTTGTCTCGATGAGCTGAGAGGAAAATAGTCTGGCTGTCTGCAAAATTATTTGGTAAAATTGGACTAAAAAGCTAGCCTACTTTGATGGGAGCGACTATGCAAACTTCTGCCCTGCTATTAATTGCTTCACTCGGGGCCATTTCTGTTTTATTGATGTTGTATGTCTATATCTTTATGTTTGAACGTAGACTTTTTCTTGGCCTCTGGTTTATTGGCTGGGCCATCATTGCGTTTAATTATAGTCTGGATGCTTTTTTCCCTAACTTGTTGAGACAAAACTGCCTGATTTTATTTCTTAGTCTAAGTTCATATTTCTATGCAAACCTTTTAATATCTTGGGGTACTTTAATATTCCTGAAAATCAAAGCTGGAATATCCCTATTTTTAAGGGTAGGGATAATATGGTTATTATTTTTTATCTTTTTTTTAAATCAAAACTGGTCGGATCTGCAGATGATTAAATATACCTATTTAGCGGTATTTGCTCTATCCTCCTGGGTAGGCGCAGCTATGATCAAATCGGCCAAAAGGTACGGAAAACTCGCTCTTTTTTTAGGTTTATTAAATATAGCCTGGGTTGGCAATACCGTTATTTTTTCTTATATTCTAAAAATGCCCCAGATGGCTCCCTATATTGTTTCGCATACAATCTTACTTTTCAATGCAATTGGACTTATTCAGCTTTTTTTAAAAGAGCAAAAGGATGAGATTGGGCGAGGATTGGCTCATATAACTTACCTCACTTTCCACGACGAATTAACCGGATTGTATAATAAGACTTATTTTGATAAGAAAATACAAGAGTTGGCAAAAAATAATGACTGCCTGCCCATCTCCTTGCTCGTTGGCGATATGAACGGGCTAAAATTCGTTAATGATGTTTTTGGTCATCAGGATGGAGATAATTGGCTTAAAAGGATGGCCTTCATTATTCAACAATCTTGTCGTCAAAATGATATTATAGCAAGATGGGGCGGTGATGAGTTCGCTGTTATTCTTCCAAACACCGACAAAGAAACAGCTCTCGATATTGGACATAAGATTAACGCAGCATGTAAAAGCAACCAGGAGACAGATATTCTTTTAAGTATATCCTTGGGTGTAGCAACTAAAACCGATAGTAAAGCAGATTTGTCTAAGGTCTTAAAAGAAGCTGAAGAATTAATGTATGAAATTAAGCTTATCGAAGGCAAGAAAGCCAGGTGGGCTATCGCTGAAATCTTAGGTAAACTGTTGCAGAAAAAAGATTATGAAACCAAAGAACATATTGAAAGATTGGAATCTTTCGCTAAAGAGTTCGCACGAATTCTTAATTTCCCCAAGGAAAATTTTAATAATCTTGTGCAGGCTACAAATTTACATGACATCGGTAAAATCGGTATACCTGAAGATATTGTTCTGAAGAAGTCCCATCTTAATGAATCAGAATGGTTTATTATGAAAAAACATGTCGAAATTGGCTATCGAATTGCTCACGCGTCCGGAGAATTTGCCCATCTCGCCGATATCATTTTATATCACCATGAATGGTGGAACGGCCAAGGCTATCCCCAGGGGCTTAAAGAAGAAGAGATTCCTCTTTTGTCACGGATCATATCCATTTTAGACGCCTTTGATGTCATGACCCACCAGCAGCCTTATAAACCCGCCAAGACTATAAACGAAGCACTGCATGAACTTTGTCTCAAAGCAGGAACTCAGTTTGATCCTACTTTAGTTCCGATATTTATTAAGATGATGACCGATAAAAGCCTTAGCTAAAACAGACGATTATTCCCCTCTGGGGATAAACTGCCGGGGGAATAGAGTTCTTGATGAGTTCGTTTGACGATAATTTTAGAGATAAGTTTATCCGAATCAACGCACTAAGGCATATAGAAAATTGTATTATTGTCGAAACGGTAACGTCGAATTTAAAGGAAGGGATACATTCCTAAATCAGAATAGGAGATTAGTAACATAGCTTCTGAAGTATTAGAAAAAATGACTCTATATTTTAATGGTGATATCAGAAGGGTTAACCATGCCCTAAAAGTGTATGGTTTTGCTAAAGCCATGGATAAGGATACCACTAAACCCACATTTGATGAAGTTACTAAATCAATTTCTTATAAAAAAATTTTGTTCAATGATTAAAGAATTCGGTACAGACAGGTACATAAAGAAATTATTTACAATCAAAATGCTTTATATTATGTTTATTTCAGATCAGCCAAACTGAATAAATAAGAGCTGGCTAACTTATTGAGATATATAAAAGGTTTGGAGGAAAGTTAATTGATTGAAACGTTGAAGTTGGTTTTTCCATTTGTGCTATTCTTTATAATCGGTTACTTATTTAAAGTTAAGTTTAAATATGCGGAAGAAATGGGTCAAATAATAACAAAAATAATTCTATATATTACTCTTCCAGTTACGATTTTCTTATCATTCGTCAGTAATACGGAAAATTTAGGAAATGCAATTTATTTACCATTCATAGGCTTACTTATTCCGCTAATTCTATTTGGCATTACATATATTGTATCAAAGAGACTCAATTTAGATGAAAAAACTGAGTGTGTGTTTATTACATGTCCTCTGATAACAAATGCTATGCTATTTTTAAGTCCATTTATCTATTTGGTTTATGGTGATGTTGGTGTTACACGGCTCAGTTTATACGATGTAGGAAATTCGATTACTATTTATATGATAGCACAAACACTATTCGTCTCGTATGAGTGCAAAAGATTCAATTTATTTAAAGGTTTAAAAACGTTGTTGATGTCATTTCCAATATGGGGGCTTGTTGCTGGCTTAGTTGTAGGTGGAGTA
This sequence comes from Pelotomaculum sp. PtaB.Bin117, assembly GCF_002067195.1. Taxonomy (NCBI): domain Bacteria; kingdom Bacillati; phylum Bacillota; class Clostridia; order Eubacteriales; family Desulfotomaculaceae; genus Pelotomaculum; species Pelotomaculum sp. PtaB.Bin117. Next base: position 3,348 of record NZ_MVQM01000166.1, read on the forward strand.
GGAATTGTTATACCAGAGTTTATAATGAAACCGCTTAAGATAATCAGAGAAGTAAACACATTCTTACCGTTATTCGTATTAGGTTTTTACTTTAAGCCCGTGTTAGATAATATAAAAGTTGTTTTTAATGCTGTCTTCATAAAGATGGTTTTAGGACTTTGCTTAGGAATAGGCTTATCGTTTTTGTTCACAGAATCAATAGATAAAATTACTATTATCTTAGCATCTTCGGCACCAGTAGGAGCTGTAAGTTTAGTTTTTGCATCGGTATATGGTAAAGACACTAAATTTGCTTCAAGTTTAGTATCTTATTCTGCAGCAGTTGGAATTATTGTACTTACGATTTTAGAATATTCTTTTAATGTTTTTGGATTAAAATAATTATTTGTACCAATGTGGTAAAGCTGCAATGGCTCTTTTACCTAATAATAATCCCGCTTGTTTTCTGAACCTAAACAAATCAGATTTTATCTATTAGAGAAGGAATTAGACGCCTGGCGAATATTTTTATGGCTCTTTATGGGAAGAACTAAAAGGAACATTATCGAATGTATTAAAAATATTTTTTTCTTTTAGAATGGATGGACACTCAATGCGATCGAGAGTAAATGCTAGATCATAGAGGAGGCAATAATGGAATTTATAGGTAATATCGTAAAATATACTTCTCTCGCCTTAGTGATTTTGAGTTGTATACTTATTATTATTAGATTTCTAAATGAGCTTGAGTTTACTTCGATCATTCCACCAGTTTTAAAAAATATTACACGCAAAATAATTCTTGAAAGGGAGAATTTTATCGATTCAGAGAAAAGTGAAGCTCCTAAAAATATTTTTATAAAATTTCTGTTATTTGTGTTTGCAAGTAGAATATTAATATTTGCGGTTACATATATAATTCAAATGTTGCTGAAAAAACAGTTTATCAACCTTGGCACATACTTGCAAATGTGGTTTATCCAAGATACTCCTCATTATATAAACATAGCACAGAACGGATATCAAAATGTAGGAGAGGAACGATTCTATATTGTTTTTTACCCTTTATATCCATTTTTGATCAAAATTTTTAGTTTTCTTTTTTATGATTATCTAATATCGGGAATATTAGTATCTTGCTTATTTTTAGCTATTGCATGTCTATACGTGTATAAACTTGTTCTTTTAGAATTTGGAAACGAAAAATTAGCTGAGCAAGCTGTATTGTTACTTCTGATTTTCCCTTATTCTTTTTTCTTTGGCATTATATATACCGAAAGCCTATTCCTTGCACTGTCGGCAATGGTATTTTACTATTCCAGGAAAAAGAAATGGGCTCTAGCAGGTATTTTAGGTATACTTGGAGCTTTAACAAAAAATCAGGGCCTATTTCTATTTGTGCCTATTGCTATAGAAATATGTTTAAGTAGCTCAATAATAAATGAATTAAAAAAACATAGATATAAAAGCGCTCTAAAGCATTTATTTACAATTCTACCGTACTCATTATTGCCGTTTATTGGGTTTGCAATATATCTTCTTACAAATAAACTAGTCACTGGGAATTGGTTTAAGTTTTTAGAATATCAAAAAATACGTTGGGATAATAGTATGTGGCTTTTTGCGGATAGTATAAAAAAAGGATTTATGTGTGCATTAAGCTATGATAGGATTTTTTCTATTGGAACATTTATACCTCAAGTAATATTTTTTTTTGTAGCTATTATTTTAATTATTATATCAATAAAAAAAGTTCCATTATCTTATATTGTATTTTCATTAATTGTAATAATATTTTCGTATTCACCTACATGGTTATTAAGTGGACCAAGATACATTTCAAGTTTAGTTCCTATTTATATTTTCCTTTTATTATTTACGCAAAAAAGTAGAATTATTAAACATACTACTAATATTGTATGTGTATTACTTTTATTTTTATATTCTACGACCTTTATCAATGGTGGAACTTATTAGCATATATATGATAAAGCCAAGAAATCATTTTGATTACCTGCTCTTTTTACTGTGGATAATGTGTTATAATTATTGTGTGTTTTTTGTTTGCCCGGGAAATTCGGAAAGGGGTCTGCACTGCTCGCAAATCAAGATGCAAAGTTGTTTGCCAACTTGTATCAATGGTTGGAGCGCAGTATTTCAGGATATTATGAAAATGGATAATATCTGGGACAAATTTGCTTCAGTACAACAGCTATATCGGGAATTAAATGCTATCATAGAATCTTCTTTTGACGGTTTGATGATTACTGACTCCAAAGGGAGAATTATTAGGATAAACCAGGCGCTAGCCCGTATATGCGGATTAGATGCCTCTCATATTGAAGGTAAATATGCTAACAACTTATTTAAGAATGGTATTATCCTGTGTGAATCCATTGCAGTCAAAGCATTGAAGGAAAAACGCACAGTAACCAGTATGCAGAAACTCAATAATAATGACAAAGAAGTTATGGTTACCGGCAATCCGATTTTTGATGAGCAGGGAAATGTTACTAGAGTAGTTACTAACATCCGTGATATTACGGAACTCAATAGGCTAAAAGAAGAAGTCACGGAACTCAATAGGTTAAAGGAAGAAGTCAAGGTGTCAAAATTGCTGGCCACACGCTATCAGGCGGAAGTTACCAATTTTATGGCCGAATGCTTACGAAAAGATAAGATAATCGCGGAAAGTCCAGGGATGGTTAAGACGCTTAATCTTGTGGTGAAAGCGGCCAGGACAGATGCCACCGTCTTGATATTAGGCGAATCCGGCGTGGGAAAAGAAGTTATTGCCAGGGTAATTCACAATGCCAGCCAACGGTTGTGTACAGGGGGTTTTATCAAGATAAATTGCGGTGCCATCCCGGAAAACTTATTGGAGTCAGAACTATTTGGCTATGAACCGGGAGCATTTACCGGCGCCAATCCAAAAGGAAAACCGGGTATGTTTGAAATCGCAAACCATGGCACCCTGCTATTGGACGAGATCGGCGATTTGCCCTTGAATTTGCAGGTAAAACTGTTGCGCATTTTACAGGAGCAGGAGGTTTACCGTATTGGGGCTACCAGGTCAAATAAGTTCGATGTGCGGATTATCGCTTCTACTAATCGGAATATTGAGGAACAGGTTCAGGAGGGGAGTTTTCGAGAAGATCTTTTTTACCGGTTGAATGTTTTGTCCATAGAAGTTCCGCCTTTAAGAAAACGCAAAGAAGATATTCTGCCGCTGGCGAAGCAGTTTATTTCCCTATACAACGAAAAGTACGGTGTGGAAAGACGGATTGCTCCGCAAGCAATACCCATCTTAGAAGAGTATAATTGGCCGGGTAATGTCCGGGAGTTGCAAAACGTGCTGGAGAGACTGCTGGTCATGTCCGATGAAGAAGTAATACCGGCGGCGCAAGTTCAAAACGAGTTAACAAAGATTAGAGCCAAATATAAATCTCCGGTTAGTGTCAATGAGCTAATACCGCTTAAAGACGCGAAAGAGATTCTGGAAAAACAATTGATTTCTATGGCATTCGACTGCTGCCCCTCTACCCGTAAAGTTGCTGAGGTATTGGGAATCGACCACTCGAATATTATTCGCAAAACAGCCAAATACGGCATTAAGCGATAGTTATGTGAATAAATTGGCAGGTGGAAATAAATAATGGTGCGTGTTTACACCGAACGGTGTGATTTCGCACCATTATTTATTACAATTACCAGTAACTATGCTTAGCCATAATATTTTTTTATATTCATCTTTCAAGGAAAATAGCAACTGTTTACTGAAAAGTATAACAATTCTAAGTATTGGCACTAAATTTGCAGTATAATACTTATCAAGGGAGAAAATGATCTGCGATTTAAGGGGGTCGTCTTAAATGTTGCCTGACAGTGATTACAAAAAATTAACCGCGCCGGAATCCGTTGCTTTGGTTGGAGTTACCAGACGCACCGGGATAGGAAGCATCAACCCTCTGGAAGTATTGCTCAAATGGGGCTACCGGGGAAGGATTTACCCGGTCAACCGGCAGGGAGGAATAATATTAGGATGCCAAGCTTACACTTCCCTGCTGGATGTGCCGGAAATACCCGACCTGGCGGTCATTTGCGCGCCTCGTGACGCAGTGCCGGAGCTTTTCGGCGAGTGCGCCGCTAAAGGGATTAAAATTGTCATTATCACAGCCCAGGGTTTTTTCGACGGAGATGAGCAGGGCAGGCTGATGCAGGAGGAGCTTCTTGACATGGCTGCTAAAAACAGCATCAGGGTGCTCGGGCCGAACACCCTTGGTATTGTCAACAATTTTAATAATTTTTGCACTTCATTTGTTAATTTTATCAATCCCGTTAAACCGATAGGAATTACCTGCCAAACGGGCACTTTTTATTTAGGCGCTTCACAGCTGTGCACCGGCATAGGAATCATAGTTGATACCGGAAACACAACGGATATTGACGTCTCCGATGTATTGGGCCACCTCGCCAGGGAGCCCCATCTCAAAGTAATCAACATACACATGGAGAGCTTGAGAAACGGAACTAAGTTCATGGAGGCAGCTAAAGACGCCGTGCCGCTAATGCCGGTGATTATTTATAAAACCGGAACCAGCGCCGCCGGTTCAATCGCCGCGAGTTCACATACAGGCTCGCTTGCCGGTGAAGACAAGGTTTTTGACACTGCTTTTAAACAGTGCGGCTTGCTCCGTGTGGTGGACATCGAAGAAATGGGCGACCTTAACAAGGTATTCTGCACGTTTAGCGGCATCAAGGGAAACAGGATTGGAATTGTTTCGATATCCGGCGGCGCCGGAGTGATGGCTGCGGATGCCTGTGCCCGTTACGGCTTGGAAATAGCCACGCTGAGCAGATCCACCTTTGAGCAGTTGAATGAATTGTTTCCGGCATGGGCACATTGCAGCAACCCTATGGATATGTGGCCGGCCAGCATGTTTAACGGCTACCAGTATTCCTACCGCCGCATCCTGGAAGCCTTCATGCAAGACCCGCAGGTGGATTCGGTCATCTGCATGACCGGCTCATTTTTGGACAAAGAAGAGGACTTTTTAGACGTAACCGGTGTAATCAGGGAGATCGCCGGTAAATATCCGGATAAGCCGATAGTTGTTTCCACATGCGGGAATCGCTATCGGGATTATGAATTGGAATTAGAAAAAGACAACAACGTTTTGTATTATTTTTCTCTTGAGCGCGCCGCCAGAGCGCTCTCCGCGCTGTATAAATATCACCATCTAATCAAGAAAAATGTACGTTATACGGCACCCGTGCCGGTTAACCCCGGGCAGAATCCCGCCGGGGAGATTCTTGCCGGCAAGAGCGGAAACCTGGAGCAAACGGAAGCTTTCAGACTCCTGGAATCTTACAGTATCCCCGTGGCCCGCTGGGAAACTGCCAAAAACATGGAGGAAGCCGTTACGCTTGCCAAAAAAATAGGATATCCGGTGGCCATGAAAGTAATTAGCCCGGATATCAATCATAAGTCAGATGTCGGGGGTGTGCGGCTTAATATCGGGAATACTCAACAACTTGAAGATGCTTTTACGGAAATGCACAGGGAGATACAGCGCAGGCAAGCCGGCGCAAGAATTGAAGGAGTGCTTATTCAGGAGTACCTGCCCAAGGGAACCGAACTGTTAGTCGGATGCAAGAGAGATCCGCAATTTGGCCCGGTGCTGGCCTTTGGCATGGGAGGCGTCTTTACCGAGATACTGAATGATATTTCGTTGAGAATACCTCCTTTGAGCAGGGAAGAATTCATGAATATGATTAATGAAACAAAAGTGAGTAAAATACTGGCCGGTGCCAGGGGCACCATTGCGGTAAACTTTAATGAGTTAACTGATTGCCTGGCAGGTTTTGCGCAGTTGGTGATGGAGAACCCATCAATATCGGAGATGGATATAAATCCTTTACTGGCTTATGCTGACAGGATCGTGGCCCTGGACGCCAGGATCGCATTGGGACAATAAGCCGGCGGCAGTGCTGGCGCGGGGCATCGGAAGATTTGATATGGGAAGGAGATGCTATTAATGCTGAATTTATTTTCTCCCGCGAAGAAGAACACAACCGTAGCAGATGATACCCTGGCGAGGCTGGATTTCACCTCCGCCATAGCTAATTATTCGCTTGTTTTTAACGAGTTCATGGCGCTGTGCCTGGCCATAAAAGTAAAGGAAATTATGGGGAGCGCCACCGATTTGGCGGCGTTGTGCCAGGAGACATCGGCTGCCGCCGAAGAAACCTCGGCGACCACCCAGCAAATCAGCGCCGGCATGCAGCAGGTTAAAGCCGGCGAGTTGGATAATTACAACAGGCTGAGAGCCTTGAATGATTTGGCGAAAAATGCCGGCTCAGTGCTGAACAACATGGTCGGCAACGCGACAGAGCTTGTGGAGCAAATAAAAAGCATTGACAACATCAGTGAGAGCGTATCAGAAATAGCTGATAAAACAAATCTCTTGTCGTTGAACGCGGCAATCGAAGCGGCGCGCGCCGGTGAATACGGCAGGGGCTTTTCCGTAGTGGCAGAAGAAGTGCGGAAACTGGCCGATCAAACAAAAATAGCAGTGAAGGAAGTTAAAAACATATCGGTGCAGATGGATGAAAAAGCCATGGACACCGGAAACGCAGTGTCAAACGTGAAGCGTATTTTTGAACAGTACATCAGTGATACCGCAACAGTCGCCGAAATAATGAGCGCAAATGTGAAACAGGTAGAACAATCCGCAGACGCGGTGGAGAATATTGCCAGGACCTCCCAGCAGCAGGCCGTGACCACGGAAGGGTTAGTCGGGGTATCCAGTGATTTGGCGTCGGCAGCCAATTTTGCCGACGTATTCGCGGGCATAACCAGCCGGATGAATCAAGTTATTCTTCCATATTTAAAAAAACCCAAAGAAGATCACATCTTGAGCATCCTCGCCGCCAGGCTCACGGACCACACAAATTTTATCAAGAGTCTGATGGAAAAATACGGGAAAGAATCAACAGCGCCAAGCCACCTGGAGTGCGCTTTCGGCCGGTGGTATGAAAAAGAATACGAGCGGTACAAGCATATTAAAGAATATGCGGCCATTCGGGAATTGCACAAAAAGTTTCACGAGGCAGCCAATGTGTTTTTACAGGAGAACAGCTTGATCAAAGCAAAAGGTGTGCTCGATACCTCGCGGCGGCTGCTGGACGCTTTACTGAAATTATCCGCAGTGATTTGTTGAATTTCTAAAACTCTTTTTAATATTGAGCTAACAGTCTATCCGCGGGCGGCAGGAAATCGGGTTCTAAACGGCGAATAGAAAGGCGGTGTTTGGATTTAGACAAAACCTTGGAGGCGACATTGTATGGACATCTTATCTGCAATAGGAAATACACCGCTGGTCGAATTAAAAAATATCAGCGTAAACCCTAAGGTGAAGATTTACGGGAAGCTGGAAGGAAACAATCCGGGCGGATCTGTCAAGGACCGTCCAGCCTATTACATGATAAAAAAAGCAGAAGAATCCGGTGAGCTGACAAAAGGCAAAATTATTCTTGAGCCTACTTCGGGGAACACGGGTATTGCTGTGGCGATGATTAGCGCGGCCAAGGGATACCGGGTCAAGCTCGTAATGCCGGGTTGCGTCAGTGTGGAAAGAAGCAAGACCCTGGAGGCATTCGGAGCGGAAGTTGTCCTGACCCCGGCGGAAGAAGGAACGGACGGAGCTATACGGCTAGCCCACCAAATCGTCAGCGCTGAGCCGGATATGTACTACATGCCTAACCAATTCGTCAACGAGAATAATGCTCTTGCCCATTATGAGACTACGGGCCCGGAAATCTACACGCAGACCGACGGGAAAGTGGATGTGTTTGTGGCGGGTATGGGTACCACGGGGACGCTGATGGGAACTGGCCGCTATTTGAAGGAGAAAAAGCCGGGCGTACGGATCATCGGTGCCGAACCGGTTAAGGGACACACCATCCAGGGGCTGAAAAACATGGAGGAAGCCATCGTACCGCAGATTTATCATCCTGAGCTGCTGGACGAGAAGATCACCATTAAGGATGAAGAGGCTTTTGAGATAGCCAGAATGCTGGCCACGCGAGAAGGCATTTTCGCAGGTATGTCCAGCGGCGCGTCCGTGGCATGCGCCCTTAAGGTGGCTGAACGTATGGAGTCCGGTGTCATCGTGGCCATCCTGTCGGACCGCGGCGACAGGTACTTGAGCACCTCTCTTTTTATGTCCATTTGCGCTAAGTGCTCCCCCTAAATTCTGCGAACAATTATAATTACGGTATTGCCATCTTTTAACCCATGCCCAAAAGAGTATTTTATCCTGGCCGGGTTTTAGCACAAATATATTGCCGGTTAAGTGAAAAGCCTACCCGCTAATATAAGGGAGGTTTTTCTGTTTTAATACGGATGTTCCTGTTTGAACAAACTAAAAAAATGATTTAATGATTGGGGATGTGGACATGGTTGATAAACGTATAAGAATCCTGGCACAAAACCTTGTTAATTATTCCTGTGATTTGCAGGTTGATGAAAAAATCCTCATCGAGGCGGTAGGGCTTGAAATGCCGCTGGTGCAGGAGTTGGTGCGGGAAGTGTACCGTGCCGGCGGAGTGCCTTTTGTTACTATAAAAGATTCCTCGGTGGAAAGGTCCCTGCTGTTGGGGGCGACCGAAGAACAAATGAAAAGCAGGGCGCGGTACGAGGCCGACCGGATGAGTGAGATGGATGCTTATATCGGCATCCGTTCCGGGTCCAACTTTGCGGAGATGTCCGACGTCCCACCGGAAAAAATGTACTTGTACAACAAACACTTCTGGCATGAAGTGCATGGGAATATCCGGGTGCCGAGGACCAAGTGGGTGGTCCTGCGCTACCCTTCGCCCTCCATGGCCCAGTTGGCCGATATGAGCACGGAGGCCTTTGAGAATTTTTACTTCCAGGTCTGCAACCTGGACTATTCTAAAATGGACGCGGCCATGGACCCCCTAATAGAACTGATGGAAAACAGCGACCAAGTGCGGATTATGGGAAAGGGGACCGAACTGACATTTTCCATTAAATCATTGCCGGCCGTAAAGTGCGCCGGCAGGCGAAACATACCCGACGGGGAAGTCTACACCGCTCCGGTCAAAGACTCTGTGAACGGTGTTATCACCTACAATACACCGGCCCAGTATCAAGGATTCACCTATGAGAATATCCGGCTTGAGTTCGAGGACGGGAAGATAGTAAACGTTTCGGCAAACAACACGGAGCGGATCAACAAGGTGTTCGACACCGACGAGGGAGCTCGCTACATAGGCGAATTCGCTCTGGGAGTCAACCCCTACATAACGAAACCCATGAAAGACACCCTGTTTGACGAAAAAATCGCCGGTTCCATCCATTTTACCCCGGGTAGCGCCTACGAGCGGTGTTTCAACGGGAACAAGTCGGCCATCCACTGGGACCTGGTTTATATCCAGACACCGGAATACGGAGGAGGGGAAATATATTTTGACGACGTTCTCGTCAGAAAAGACGGGGTCTTCGTACTGCCGGAACTAGAGGGGTTGAACCCCGACAGTTTAAAGTTGATCAATCTTTTTTCGGAAAAAATAACTTAAGAAGGAAATACCTTGTGTAACTACCCACATCCTTACATCATATTATATCACATGTATTAGTAATAATTAACATTTATTTGAAGACGGTGATATAATGGATGTTCAGAATTGCCAGGATATTCTGGAGAATCTCTATGACGGTTTATATATTGTAGACAGGAAGAGAAAAATTACCTTTTGGAACAAAGGAGCGGAGAAGATTACCGGTTTTAAAAGTGCGGAGGTTGTTGGTTCATATTGCTGGCAAAATTTGCTCACACATGTTGACAGCAAGGGTACCTTACTTTGCAAGGGAATGTGCCCCTTGGCAAAAACCATCGAAGATGGAGTAATGCGTGAGGCTGAGGTATTTCTTCGGCACAAAGGAGGTTATCGGGTTCCTGTTTTTATCCGTATATCCCCCCTCCGGGACTTGAACGGGAAGATCACTGGCGCTATCGAGATTTTTAATGACAATTCCCCCAAAATAGATCTAGTCCAACAGATAGAGCAACTGCGTGAGCTCTCTTTGTTGGACCAATTAACCGGGCTGGCCAACCGGCGTTATGCGGAAATTCATTTACAGGGTAAAATTAAAGAAATGTCCGATTGTGGCTGTTCATTTTTCGGGGTGATATTTCTAGATATAGATCATTTTAAAAAGGTTAATGACGAACATGGGCACGATGTGGGCGATGAAGTTTTGAAAATGGTGTCAATGACCTTAAAAAGAGGAGTTAATGGAAAGGGTCTGGTTTGCCGTTGGGGTGGAGAGGAATTTATTGTGGTGATACCGGCCGGTGATATTTATATGCTTCAGTCTATTGCCGGGAGTCTGCGCGCTCTTGTTGAACAATCACGCTATTCAAATGGGCGGCATGTAGTATCGGTTACTGTATCCGCAGGGGCCACGATGGCCGTTCCCGGTGATACGGTGGATAGTATGGTGAAGAGAGCAGATGCACTGATGTTCCGGAGCAAAAAAATGGGTAGAAATAGGGTATCAGTTTAAACTGCTCTCAGCAGTAGCTAAGATATAACTTGATCACTAAGGTTGCCGCCCGCGAACTGGCTGTTATAAAGGTCGGCGTAGAAGCCTTTCTTGGCAAGGAGATCGTTGTGATTACCCTGTTCTACGATGGCTCCTTTGTTCATTACGAGGATAAGGTCTGCGTCACGGATTGTTGAAAGTCTGTGAGCGATTACAAAGCTGGTTCTTCCCTTCATTAATCTTGCCATCGCTTTTTGGATAAGCACTTCGGTTCTCGTGTCGATGTTGCTGGTGGCTTCGTCGAGAATGAGGATCGCCGGGTCGGCGAGAATAGCCCGGGCTATGGTCAAAAGTTGCTTCTGGCCTTGCGAAATATTTGAAGCTTCTTCGTTTAGCACAGTATCATAACCATCGGGGAGAGTTTTGATGAAGTGATGGGCATTGGCGACCTTTGCCGCGCGGATGACCTCTTCCCCGGTGGCACCTTTACGTCCATAAGCAATATTGTCCCTGATGGTGCCATTGAATAGCCATGTATCCTGCAGCACCATCCCGAACATCGTACGCAAATCTCCGCGTTTCATGTCCCTGATATCCACGCCGTCGATGGTGATCCGCCCGCCTTGGACCTCATAAAAGCGCATAATCAGATTCACCAGAGTTGTCTTACCCGCTCCGGTCGGCCCGACGATGGCGATAGTATTGCCGTGCTTAATATTTATGCTGAGATCTTCCATAAGCGGAGCATCTTCCTTATAGCCGAACCTTACATGTTCAAATATGATATTGCCTTGCGGGAGCCTAATGACTTTCGCGTCCTCCTGATCAGGGATTTGTTCAACCTCATCCATAATCTCAAATACTCGTTCCGCTGAAGCAACTGTAGACTGCAATATGTTGGCTATATTGGCCACCTGGATGATCGGCTGGGTAAATTGCCTGGTATACTGGATGAACGCCTGGATATCACCGATCTCAATTTTCTTGTGCGCGACCAATAAGCCGCCAGCAACGCATATGGCAACATAACCAACATTATTTACAAAGTTCAAGGCCGGGAAGATAACGCCGGACATGAACTGCGCCTTCCATCCGACGCCGTACAGTCTTGCGTTAATCTCTTTGAACTTCATTATTGAGTCTTCTTCATTTCCGAATGCTTTAACGATCTTATGTCCAGCGTACATTTCCTCAATATGACCGTTGAGTTCACCAAGGCATTTCTGCTGGTCCGCGAAAAACTTCTGAGATTTCTTGGTGATTATAGCTGTTATGAACATACTGGCCGGAAGGGTAAACAGTGCTATAAGAGTCACCACGGGGCTGATTGTCAGCATCATGATCAAAATACCGATAACAGTCACCAAAGAAGTGATCAACTGGGTCAAACTTTGCTGAAGTGTCGTCGCAATGTTGTCCAGGTCATTCGTCACCCGGCTCAGGATCTCGCCATGGGTGCGCCGGTCGAAATATTTGAGCGGAAGATGGTCAAGCTTGTTTTTCACGTCGTTGCGCATTTGATAAACAGTTTTTTGTGACACGCTCGACATGATAAAGGCCATCACGTAGCTGCACAGGGCGCTGATTAAATATAGCGCGAGCAGCAATAGCAGAATTTTTCCTATATATTCGAAGTCAAAGGTCGGTATGGGCTGCTTTTTAAGTTTGCTGATCACCTCAACCGGCATATTGCTTTGAATAGCTGTATAAAGCTGGGTATAATATTCGTACTTGGCGAGCATCCCGTCAGCAAGTTTGGTCGTAGCCTTCCCCATGATTTTGGGTCCCACAATTGCGAAAAGTGTACTTACAATAGCCAGAATAAGCACCGCAATGAAACGGTACTTTTCCGGCCGCAGATAATTTATTAATCTTTTTAACGTTCCTCGGAAATCTTTTGCTTTTTCCACCGGGGCCCCCATCATCGGGCCGCGGCCCATATGGCCTGGACGCGCCGGACCGGTTCTTGGTGAATCTTTTCCGTTCATGATGTTACGCAATCTCCTCTCTTGACAATTGGGAGGATACAATCTCACGGTATACTGTACATGTACTCATTAGTTCCTTATGTTTGCCGATGCCTTCAATCCGCCCTTCATCCAATACGATGATCCTGTCGGCGTCCATGACTGTTCCAGCCCTCTGGGCAACAAGAATAACGGTGGAAACAGTGGTTTCTTTTTTAAGCGCCGCCCGTAGTTGGGCGTCAGTCTTGAAGTCGAGGGCTGAAAAGCTATCGTCCAAGATATATATCCCGGGCTTCCTGACTAAAGCGCGGGCGATGGAAAGCCTTTGTTTCTGCCCGCCGGATAGATTGGTTCCACCCTGAGAGATAAGTGAATTATAGCCGTCTTGCATCTTAGAAATGAACTCGCTTGCCTGGGCGATCTCCGCCGCGCGGGCAACCTCCTCGTCGGTGGCGTCAGCCTTGCCGTAACGGATGTTTTCAGAAACGGTGCCGCTAAAGAGGATTGGCGTCTGGGGCACGAACCCGATTTTCGCCCGGAGATCTTTCTGGGGCATTTGCCGGACATCCACTCCGTCAACCAGGACACGGCCGCTGCCAACATCATAGAATCGCGGTATCAGATTAATCAGAGTGGATTTACCCGAGCCGGTACCGCCAATTATGGCTGTCACCTCGCCGGGATAAGCGGTGAAGGATATATTTCTGACGGCGGGCATTTCAGCGCCGGGATAGCTGAAAGTAACATCCTGGAATTCCACTCGGCCGCCCTGGCCGTCGGATTTTTCACTGTGTAAAGGGTCAAATATTCGCGGTTCCATATCCAGTACTTCATTTATCCGCAAGGCCGACGCTTGGGCTCTCGGAACCATGACAAACATAATTGTCACCATGATGATGGAAAACATGACCTGCATCGCGTACTGAAGAAACGCCATCATGTCTCCGATTTGCATTTCATTTTGACTGATGCGGTGGCCACCAAACCAGATAATTGCTATCGAGGTAAAATTCATCATGATGATCATGAGCGGCTGTATCGCCGCCATTATTTTATTTACCTTGATCGAGGTTTCGGTCAGGTCGCGGTTCGCTTTCTCGAACCGTTCACTTTCGCTCTTGAGTCTGTTGAAGGCGCGAATGACCCTGATGCCGGTCAAATTTTCACGGAGTACCAGATTAACTTTATCCAGCTTGACCTGCATTGATTTGAACAAGGGAACGATTACACTGGCGATGCATGCAATCAAGAGCAACATGACGGGGAGAACTACGGCCAGGATTAAAGTAAGCTGCTTATCCTTGGAAAACGCCATGATGATACCCCCGACGCACATGATCGGGGCATAGACCATAAATCGCAAACCCATTACCACCAGGGTGTGTGCCTGAATAACGTCGTTGGTTGTTCTGGTGATCAGGGAAGCAGTGCCAACTTTATCGAATTCTTGCAGGGAATAGCTCTCCACGCGTGAAAAAACCTTGTCGCGGATGTCTCTGCCGAAGCCCACCCCGATAATTGAAGACAAATAGCTGCTCATAATGGAGCAGAGGCTGCTGGCAAGCGCTACGAGGAGCATGTAGCTCCCGAATTTCCAGATATAATCTGTATTGCCCTTCATCATGCCGTTATTGACGACATCCGACATCAGCGTAGGCAGAGATAGTTCCGCCAGGGACTGGACGAAAAGGAACGCTATCACCCAAAACAAATTCCACATATATGGCTTAAGAAATCGGGATAGTCTAAGCATGGTTTATTCAATCTCCGCTTGAATTTAATTGGCCAGTTGATTAATTGGCTTTTACCGGCATATTGTCAAAAAACTTCATCCTTGCAAACTGCGCCAGGCCCGATCCTTGAAATAGTCCTTCCAAATCTATTTCATTCCATAGACCACCTTAAAGGATTGCGTTTTTAATACACCGGCCTGACAATAATTTAGTAAATGCTTTTCAGAATCTCATAGGTCCTCTTCAGCGTTTGCTCTAGTTCATTCAGTTCCATTTCAGGAAGTGTTTCAAGTTTTTCAATAAGATCTTTTTTTATTTCCGCTAGTATTTCATCGAACATGTTTCTGCCGGTTTCTGTTGCTTCTATGCGGACGATCCGCCGGTCTTTTTCATCTGTTTTTCTGATTAACAAACCGTTGTCAATGAGCTTGTAGACGAGAGGAGTAAGCTGTTGTTTTGATATCTGCATCTTACCGGCCAATTCCGACATCGAAAGAGATCCGCTCCGCCGCAGCACAGATATCGCAAAAAATTGAACGTGGCTTATCCGGGAGCGTGTAATTAATTCTGCCGGCCTGATGAATTTGTCACGCACACAGGCCATAAGTGCCAGTAAGTCGTCGGCCACTTGTTCCAATTTACTATAACACCTCCGGCATATGTAAATTTGGTTAAACAATAAAAACATTATACAGCAATCGGGCGTCGTTGGTAAATATATATTAACTATTAACTAAAATAATTATTAATCACTAACAGCATTTGGTTTGCAATTGCTTATCCGTACGTAACCTCGCAGTGGACTAGTGGCAAAAGAGTTAATAGGGGCATTCGCAAGAGATGAATTGTATTTTACCATACATATGTGTTAATATATGAAATATATTAACAGCCGTTAATGGGGAAAGATACGAACTTTAGTTGTTTATGGCGGCTTTACATTGAGGGGGAAAGAGTATGTTTACTCAATCGCCAAAGACGGATGCAAATAATAAGCATGATATTTCAAAGAAAAAAGATGGAAATAAAACTTCACATGACGTTATTGCAAACCACGGTTCATTGACACCGGCAAAAATTATCCAGCTCCAGCGTGCGATTGGTAATCATGCTGTTATGCAATTTTTGGAGCAAAAAATCCGGCAAAAGCATATCCTTCAACCTATCCAGCGGGTTGAATCCAATGATGATGACTTGCCGGAGGAAGAACAGCAAGAGGCGGTTCAAATGGCGAAAAGACAGCGCCAGGCTAATAATACGGGGATGCCCGATAATCTTAAAACAGGTATCGAAACACTTTCCGGTTTCGATCTCTCGGATATTCGTGTGCACCGTAATTCGGATAAACCATCGCAGGTAGGCGCCCTCGCGTACACGCAGGGGACGGATATTTACGTTGCTTCCGGACAGGAGAAGCATTTGCCGCACGAAGCATGGCACGCAGTACAGCAGAAGCAGGGGCGTGTTCAGCCGACAACGCAGGCGTTAGGATTGCCTGTCAACGATGAACCGGCGCTGGAAAAGGAAGCGGATGAAATGGGAGAGAAGGCACTTCAAGCAAAACAAGGGAGTAATCTTAGGGATTCAAACTATCAGAGCACAAATTATTTAATACAATCAAAATGGCAAGTAATAGAACTAAATACGGTAAGTAAAACTCCAATTCAAGCTGTCTGGACATTAAACAAAGAGAAAGCCGTATTTGTAGAAATGACAAAATCGGAACAGGATAAATTTGACCAGTTTCAAAATGCGATAAATAATGATGGGTTGCACCCGCGGGAAGCAGCTGAACAGATTGGTGATGCAGAATATGAAAATTTAGGCGGCAGCAGGTTTTCAATTCGGTTATCAAGGGGAGCGCGGGCATATTTTGACGTAGATGATGATAATGAAGTAGTAACCATAGTCCGCGTGGGGGATCATAAATTATCCTAGCCGTGCGGCGGCAACCATGATGATATTATAAAATTATTTTATGCCTTCTTTCTGTAATACATTTTTTTAGCAAGATAGACAATGACCCTGGTAATCAAATAAATGCCGAATATCGCTCCAAAACCCCATAGACCTGAAGTAATATCGGAAAATTCCATATTGCCTCTACCAGTTATTTTCTGCTCAATTTCTAACCCAAAAACAAATACCATTAGAACAGTTGATGTAAAAATAAGGGAAATGACGGATATTGACCATTTCGCTAGGCGTTTAAAAGTAACGTCTGCAACAAAAAAAATTATTATGCCGATGATCCCAATTACCCAGAAATGAAGTTCTTGGTCTGTTGGCTTAAATCCCAGGTATTTAGAAATGTAAACTATAGAATCATGAACATTATTTAATATACTTGCTATAACCTTCAGAACCTGCTCCATATGATATCACCCCACTTTTTTCATAGCTTTAATTCCCACATAGCCAATATTACCATATATGGGCAATATTGGCTATGTGGTTGTATGAGTTTTTTTTTGCATCCAACGCAAGGTGTATTAAAATACAGGAAATCGCCGCCTCCGGACAGCAAACAAAGAGAAGCTGTAATGCATCTGCGGTGGAGCAATTAGAAAGGGGGGCGGTAGCAAAACAAAGAAAAACGCAAAAAGCCGCCAAAAAGCAGGTTTAATAAATCCATATAAAGATTCTTGAGCTTGACAAGGGAGAATTGACAGTTTAAATTATAATTGATTTGTAATATATACCCTGGAAGGGCATTATTATTGTGCCAAAAGCAGTTGGTGTGTTGTTTTATGACGGTATGTTCTGTCAATAAAAACCCGTTTTTACCGAAATTTGACGGTGGAAAGGGGGTGAGTAATTGGATAAGTGGGAAGATAAGTGGGAGTTTTATAGAGATAGCCAGGGATTATGGCAATGGGCACGTAAAATGTTAGACGGAAGAACTGTTGCTTCATCTACTCGAGGATTTAATAATAAGGAAGACTGTATCGAAAATGCTAGAGGACGTGGGTATAGTGATTAAGGAAAAGAGCCTTCGGGCTCTTTCTTTGTGTGCCTGACAGTTTGGCATACTTATGGGGTTAAAGACCCCAAGTGCGCCGGGCCAACCGGAAGCACAAGCTGTCAGGCAGGGCGTCACCGAGAGGTGAGGTTCGGAAGGTTGTAGGCCATAACGTAAGTGGTTAATATATAGTAATAAAGGATGTTAAGTCGGGAGAGAACGCCTAATATTTATGTCGTCGGGATAACTATTAAAGTTGCCGGGCAGATCCTGGAAGGAAAAGAGATCGATGGCCGTACTTGGGCATCTGTCCGAGCTCTGACAGAAGCATTGGGCAAAACAGTGGCCTGGGATGGGGCAACCAGAACCGTAACAATTAGTTAGGCGGTTGCATAGATGCGCTGAAAAAGTAGCATACTAATCAAGGGACTTTCGCAAAACCGGCTTAGTCCTCAATGTAAACCCTGCTCAATGGTGAGCGGGGCTTTTGCTTCATTTTTGCTATAAAACAGAGTATTAAAGTGGTTGGAAACCAAAAATTCCAACCACTTTATAGTATACGGAAAATAAATTTAACCCTCTTCGCTCAAGTCTTCTTCTTTATATGTGGGTTTTATCTGTTCTTCCGGCTCGGGCAGGAGATGCCGGGGTAGAAAAGCAAATCCGGCGATAACCGTTGGAACAACTGCGCTGGCAATAACTGATGCCACCAAAAAAGAGTATTGAGCCTGCGTTACAATTCCATGGGAGTAGCCGAATAACGCTGAGATTGTTCCAAATGTTAATCCGGTGGACATCATCAGAGTGTAGTACCATCGCTCATTGCGTTCACGCCGAAACAACCCAATAAATGGATATAAGCCGAAAATCTTCGACATCACTTTGCTTGCCAGCAAAACCAGGAAGGCCAATGGTGCCGTAATCAAAGCGGATAAAGAAACAAGTGTACCCGCGCGAATGAAATAAAAAGGGGTGAGAAATCCCACGGTTAAAGTCCTTAATCTTCGCAGCCAGAAGGTGTCTTTATTGGAGAATTCGGCCAGAATCATACCAATGAGGTATGCGGGAAGCACCGCCTCACTTCCCGACCAAACAGCCAAAGCACCTAATCCAAAAAGGACGAGTATGACCCACTTCGCCCTTATAGCGGCAGTCCTGTATGCATAAACACGGGTCAACCACCGGGTGAGAAAAGGCAACAGGAACAAGACCACAGCAGTTACAATAACAAAAACAACAGTCCTATAGGTAAACGGGGAAAATATAAGGCCAAGGGCAATGACTGTTCCAAGATCATTTATAAAGCAAGCTCCTAGAATTCCTTTGCCGAATTCGGTTTCGTTGAAGCCGGTTTCCAGCATAACTGCGTAGACAACCGCCATTGAGGTCGTGGAAAGTGCCACACCGCCTAACAAACTAGCCTGCAATGTCCAACTAAGAGCATAATAAGCTATCGCGGTGCAACCCAGAAACGGTGCGAAAAAGCCGATTAGCCCAATAACCGTTACTTCTTTCAACTTTTTTTGAAGTACGTCTTTTTCAAGTTCAGCACCAGCCAGGAAAGTCAGCAAAACAGCTCCGGATGAAGCCAGAAAAGTCAACCATTCCTGATTAGAACCTAAAGCTTCTGTCTTACCGAGGGAAGCAGCTACAGCAGCTGTAATTACTCCAACGCATATTTCTACCAGTGCAATTGAAATGCGGAGGTGATAGGCGATGATAGCCGAAAAAACAGCCAATCCAAGCCAAAAGAAAGCCAGCATATAGATATGTTCCATATTTTCGTTCACCTTTCATTTTTAAAGATTTATAACATATAGGATAAGAAATCAATTATCAGCTCCTTAAATAATTTTTGACTGCAACAAACTGTAAAGTTACACCACCCCCTCTCGTATTCGCAATTAAAGTTTGATAAGAGCTATAAAAACAAAAACCCCCACCCGAAGGTAGGAGTCATCAGCTTTTTAATGCTCAGGCGAACTCCATCGCCCCCCGTAGCGGGGATAATATTACTTTGTTCAAAAAATAAAAACCTCCCATTACCGGTAGGAGCCATCAACGATCCGCATATGGCGAGCTCCATCACCATATATTATTATAACATATATAACATACCCTCTAAAAAAATATAAAAATTGATTTGATAGAAGCAACCCGGTTAAGGCTGCTTTTCTATTCCGAGGCGGGTTTAATCCTTCTTGGAGGACCTGAGAAAAATTTACTCCTGCTTCATCACCAAGGACTTTTAGATATTTAGTAATTGATACGTTGATTCCATAGTGGTTAAATCGTTTGCTTTGCGGTATTTCGCAAAGTCGATGTCCGCCCACGAAACAAACTCATTAGCTTCATGCGGAGGTTCATAGGCGGACGGTTCTGGGAATATGCGTCCGTCATCCTGTTCGCATACTCCCCAAAGGCCAATAGCATCATGAGCCATATAAATTGCTTCTGCCAGGTCTTTACCTTGTGTATTAATGTCAAGTTACAACATATCCCGAATTGGTGGGGGTAAGGATTACAGGATACACTTTTGTCATCTAGCAACATTCTCCTTTATGGTAGTAGGCTGACCCTCTAGAGGCAGCTTCCGGTCATTGGTTTATTCTACAATTTTTTGAATTTTTTCCGCTGAGATGGTTAGTTCTTGCATGGCTGCGGAAATCTCCTGAGTGGCTGCAGCCTGTTCTTCGCTTAGAGCGGCTGTATCAATAACTTTTTCAGCCATTGTCATTGCATTATTATTTATTGTAGCAAGGATATCTTTGATTTCTTTGACGCTCTGAGCGCTTTTTACCGACATCTTACGAATTTCATCGGCCACGACAGAGAAACCTTTGCCATATTCTCCGGCCCTTGCTGCCTCTATGGCAGCATTAAGACCTAGTAGATTAGAAGTGTTAGCAACTTCATTAATAAACCCTAAAATCGTGTCAGTCTTCTTGACCTGAGCAATTATTTCTTCAACCTGTATCTTTAGGATGTCTTGACTATTAGCCAGTTGCTGGGCGGACGAAGCAAGTTCTTCTATTGTAGCTGAGGTCTGTTGAGTTGAAGATACTACTAATTGGGCTATTTGGTTCGCCTCATCCTTGCCCTTCAAACCGAGACCGATGAATATAGCGCCTATTACATCACCTTTTTTATCTTTCAGAGGTATGCTCCTTGATTTGAAAGATACGCCATAGACCTCTTTATCTAACACCACCTCAGTAACTTCTCCCGTTGTAATGGCTTTATACATACCGCCTCCCTCGGGAACTGGTTTTCCGGCCAAGTCACCCAAGTCTATTTCGGAACTTGGGATATAATAAATATATTTCTCCTTGTCCGATATTCCGATCATGAAGTCCATTGGGAGCATTCCCTGGATGATCGGGGCAATTTCTACTAATTGATCCAGGACGTTATCTTCTGATAATAACATTTCTGTCACCTCAACTTTTGAATATGCTTTTTAAGCTCTCTCAATTACATATTACTACATAAAACATAATACGACAAAATTTTCATGAAAACTTGGTGATCCCCATGACCAAACTCTACCCCAACCCGTCCAGGTACAAACATCCCGAGCACCTCATGCTAGTATGCCGGAGAATACATCTACTTCATTAACAAATGATGTTATTGACCAACTTGAGCGTCTGGCAAAGTTGAAAGAGCAGGGTATTCTCACTGAGGAAAAATTTAAAGAGCAGAAACAAAAAATATTGAATAAATAATTCAGCCCGGCGCTAATCCGGGTTTTGATTGGCACTGATGCTCACACGTTGGCGTTTTTTTGTTAGTAATGGCGGGCGGAGTGATTGGGAGGATAAGGGTGTAGGGGGAATATTTAAAAGACGTTTTGTCGGTTCGTTTGTTTTGTGTTTTGCTCATTTGGGCACCGAATGCAAAGATCCAGCCATTTTATTTAATGGCCAGATCTTTAAAATAACCTTGATTTTATTGGTGCCCGAGACCGGAATCGAACCGGTACGAGCTTTGAGGCTCGCAGGATTTTAAGTCCTGTGCGTCTGCCAGTTCCGCCACTCGGGCATATAGCGCTAATTTCGCACAGTCATTTTAGCACATCCAAAATTAAGTTGTCAACTGCTCGGGCACCATGCCTGTGCTTGAGCATCAGGTCACTCTATTAAATGAGGGGTGTATCATTGATACAAGAAAGCAAAAGAAGGAGTAAATGGTTGTCTGTAGAATCATGATTAGATATAGAAAGGCTAGGGGGTGGGGTAATTTGGATAGCCTGGAGAAACTCAAAGTGCCGGTTGATAAGCTAAGGCGAGTTTGTAGCCGGGAAGAATTTGATTTTTGTAAAACAACCGCCGATGTTTCGCCGCTTGATGGATTCATCGTTCAGGAACGCGCGGTAAGGGCTATGCAATTTGGCTTGGCCATGAGTGCCTCGGGTTATAATATTTTTGTTGTCGGACCTCCGGGTACAGGTAAAAGTACATACACTCAGGCTGTTGTGTCTCAGGTGGCTGCGGGTAAAACCGCGCCGGACGATTGGTGCTATATATGCAACTTCGCTGATCAGGACCGCCCTCTGGCTGTTTCATTGCCTGCCGGAGAGGGCTATGGGTTTCAGAGAGACATGGAAGAATTGCTGTCTGATTTGCGGATTGCCATACCGAAGGCTTTTGAAGAAGGTGATTATGAGCAACAAAAAAGTTTAATTATACAATCTGTTCAGCAACAGATGGATGATTATTTTCAGGAGCTCAATCAGGAAGCCAGAGAAGCTGAATTTAATATGAAGCAAACCCAAAGAGGGTTTGTCTTCATACCGCTGAAGGATAACAAGCCTATCCCGCCCGAGGAATTCGATCACATTCCTGTCCAAGAACGCCGGGAAATAGAGGAAAAAGGGCGGAGGCTGCAAAAAAAGTTTGATGATACTATGCATAATGGCCGGGTACTGGAAAAACAGGCAAAAGAAAAAATAGAAGAATTGGAAAAGCAAATCGCTTTATCTGCCGCGGGTCCCATTGTTGACAGGCTTTTGGTAAAATACGATTCGTTTCAGCCAATTGTGCAATATCTTAAAGAGGTTTTAAGAGACATAACGAAAAACACTGTTTCCTTTAAAAACCAGGTGGCCGAGCCGGCCATGCCGTCTGTTCCGGTGCAATTTCAACAGGATGACACTGATCAGTTTACCCGTTACAAAGTTAATCTTTTTGTTGCGAACGACAAAAATGCGGGCGCTCCCGTAGTAACAGAACCCAGCACCAGTTATTATAATATTTTCGGGAAGGTTGAGTACCGCAGCCATGTCCTGTCTACACATACTGATTTTACAATGGTAAAGCCTGGCGCGATTCACCGGGCAAACGGAGGGTTCCTTATCTTACAGGCTAAAGACGTTTTAAGTAATCCGTTAATCTGGGACACGCTGAAAAAAGCAATCAAATACCGCCAGGTCATGGTGGAAAATATTGGTGAACAATATCATCTTGTTCCTAACGTTACCTTGAGACCGGAACCGATCCCGTTTAATGCCAAGGTAATCCTCATCGGTTCTCCGCACCTGTATCAACTACTGTATAATATTGATGAAGACTTCCAGAAACTTTTTAAAGTTAAGGTTGATTTTGCCACGGAAATGCCCCGGACTCCGGAAAACTTGCGCAAGTATGCTTCATTTGTCAGTACCGTTTGCCGTGAAGGCGACTTGAAGCATTTTGATTGGAGGGGTCTGGGCAAATTGACCGAGTACGGTTCTTACCTCGCGGGACATCAGGATAAGCTTTCCACCAAGTTCAATGAAGTAATCGAGATTGTTTATGAAGCGGCAGCATTAGCTCAATTTGAAGGCTCTTCCTTTGTTGGAGCAAGTCATGTGCAAAAAGCTATAAAAGAGCGAAGATACCGTTCCGGCAGGATAGAAGAAAATATTCAGGAGTTAATTATTAGTAATACAATAATGATTGATACTCAGGACTCTGTGGTAGGGCAGGTTAATGGTCTTGCCGTTAGCGAATTTGGCGGTTATGTATTTGGCAGGCCGGTTCGCATTACCGCGAGGACTTATCTGGGACGTGGCGGCATTATAAATATCGAGCGCGAGGCTCAGATGAGCGGGAGTATTCATTCTAAAGGCATCCTTATTTTGGCCGGATACTTGGGTGGAAAGTTTGCTCAGAAAAAACCGCTCGGAATAACTGCGCAAATTACTTTTGAACAACTCTATGACGGTGTGGAAGGAGACAGTGCTTCCAGTGCTGAGCTGTACGCGATTCTTTCCAGTTTGTCTGGTGTTCCTCTCAAGCAAAGCTTGGCGGTAACAGGTTCAGTTAATCAGTTCGGTGAAATTCAGCCAATTGGTGGAGCGACTGAAAAAATTGAAGGTTTCTTTGATATTTGTCAGGCAAGAGGTTTGTCAGGAGAGCAGGGTGTGGTGATACCTATCCAAAATGTTGAAAATTTAATGTTGAAGGAAGAAATAATAGATGCTGTGAATGAAGGGAAATTCCATGTTTATGCAATTAAGGATATTGAAGAAGGCATTGAATTATTAAGTGGAGTAGCAGCGGGAAAAATGATGGAAGACGGCAGCTACCCCAACGGTAGTGTTATGAGCCTGGTGGAACAAAAAATTAATGGAGATTTCATTGAATGTATAGATATGGCTTCGACAGACAAACCAAATAGGTAATAAAATTACCGGAGTTAATCACAACCTTATTATAATTAAACACTTGTTTTGCGCTAGCGGGTTTTGTGTTGGGTACCGGTATTCATATTAGTAGATTTTTGATCCAGGCCGGCAACGAAAACCAGGATCTTGGCCGCTGCATCATATAAATCTGGCGGAATCTCTCTCCCAATTCCCAGGTCGTGTAAGGTCTTAGCCAAAGATTGGTCCCGGTACACCGGTACTCCCGATTTTTTAGCAATCTCTTTTATCTTTTGTGCTTTTAGTCCTTTGCCGGCAGCAACAACAATTGGCGCACCATCCTTGCCAGGTTCATAGCGCAGCGCTGTGGCAATTTCTTTTCGCAAATCTTCCATAAAATAATAACCTCAAATCTTTTGGTTCAGCAAATAAGCTTCAAACTTGGGAAGTACCTCGTTAGTAAGTCCGCCAAGACCTGCGCGAGCCTGGCTGGTTAGAGACACTTCCTGAAACCCGATTTCTTTTAGAGCGTCTCTTATTGGAGAGAAGTTTTCCCGCAGGATTTCGCTTGACCTTTCGCTGTCGGTAAAATACCTGACGGATAAGCAATTATTCCGCCATGACAGGTTAATCCAGATCTGGCCCATGTTGTCGGTGTCGATGTAGACAAATATTTCTGTGGCGGTTTTATTCGCGGTGGTCGAATCTGACGCGTTTCTCTCGTCTAATCTGGCGAAAAACCTGGCTTCCGGATAAAGCTCGGAGCGCAGGGGCAGGGGAGTAAAAGCAGGCTGGTTGGCAGTTGGTTCTACAGTTTGCTTCGTTTCAGCTCGCGAGGAATACCTTGCATGAGGGGTGTTATCCAGCGCATCAAGCACTTTCTTGCCAAGAGCCATCGCGTCCCGGGCACTCGCGGCACCTTCTGTTTTAGGTGCGGGCGATACCTTGCTGATATTACGATTGGACAATTCAAATAGTAAGTTGGTTAATAAGCTGATATTCATGTTACTAACCCCGCTCAATTATTCAATCTATTCTATCAATCGGCCTATATGCGCTTTTTGTGAAGGGGGTAAGTTTTTGATGAAAAGGATTATAATGGCAGAAGATAATGATAAAGATAAATGATTTGGTGGTGTCTTGATGGATTTGCCGGCTATATTTACTACTGCTTTCATAGTTGGTTTTTCGGGAGCGATGGCACCCGGGCCGTTACTGACTGTGTCAATTAGAGAGAGCTTCCGTTTGGGCTTTGTCGCCGGTCCTCTTCTAATGGTGGGGCACGGGATTCTGGAATTAGCCCTGGTCTTCGCGCTTGTTGGCGGACTCTCGTTTTTCTTGACCCAACCTGTTGTAGCGCATATCATCGCTGTAGTTGGCGGAGCATCCCTGGTTTATATGGGTTATGGCATAGTTAACGATGTCTATAAAAAAAAATTAAAATTTAATATACAACAACGGGAGACAAATAGCGCAAGTGACGGAAGTATGGTAACCGGCATGATAAGTGAAAGTAAATCCGCTGAGAGCGAGCCTTCTTTGGGGAGAAGAAGGCTGCACGCTGTATTATTAGGTATGCTGGTCAGTATTTCTAATCCTTACTGGACGATTTGGTGGGCGACTGTCGGACTGGCTTATATTTCTACGTCAATGAACAGCGGTTACACTGGTCTAGCTGTTTTTTTTACAGGGCACATTTTGTCCGATTTCACTTGGTACAGCCTGGTGGCCGCGGCAGCGGCCGGTGGCAGAAAGATTTTAAGCGACGGTGTGTACAAAGGTGTTCTTACTGCCTGCGCTGTTTTTATGATCGGTCTGGGGAGCTACTTTCTTTATAATGGTCTTTTTGTATGAATGTTTTAGCCTGTGGTAAAAATAAACCATCATAAAAAGGAGGAAGAATGTTATCGTGTCGGTTGTATATTGCGGAATATGCCCTCACCCGCCTATTGCCGTGCCGGAGGTCGGCCGGGAGGAAGCGGAAAAGGTTGCTGCGACCCAACGGGCAATTATTGAACTGGGCAGGCGGATTAAGCGAAGCGGCGCTGAGACAGTCGTAATAATATCGCCGCATGCTCCGGTTTTTCGGGATGTGATTGCAATTAACCGGGTAGCGGCGTTAAAAGGTGATCTGGCAAGTTTCGGAGCCGGGGGACTGCAGTTCAACCTGAATAACGACCAGCTGCTGGCGGGCAGTATCAACAGACAAGCTGCCGCTATCGGTGTTGATGTTGTAGATCTGCATGAGGATATGGAAAAAAGATATGATCTCAACCTGCGCCTTGACCATGGTGTTACCGTGCCCCTCTATTTTCTCCAAAAGGGAGGCGTGGAGCTGCCCTTTGTCCATGTGGCCATGGCCTTTGCGCCGTTAGAAAAGCTTTATCTTTTCGGAATCGCGGTTCGCCGGGCCGCGGAGTCTTTGGGTCGAAAAGTGGCCTTGGTGGCAAGTGGGGACCTCTCTCACGGATTGACTAAGGACGCTCCCGGCGGCTACCTGCCGCGGGGTAAAGAATTTGACGAACAGTTGGTCCGGTTGCTATCCGTTCCGGATATTGAAGGCGTCTTGAAGATGGAGCAAACCCTGGTGCAACTGGCCGGTGAATGCGGCTATCGTTCCATTGTGATGATGCTGGGGGCGCTGGACGGTTACGATGTCAAATCTGAGATTTTATCTTACGAAGGGCCTTTCGGAGTCGGCTATATGGTGGCTTCCTTGGAACCGCGCGGAGAAAATAAATCGCAGTCCGTTCTGGCCAGGCTAGAGGATGAGCAAAAAAAAAGAATAGCGCGGCGCCGGGCCGCTGAAAGCTTTCTGGTGAAGGTCGCCAGGGAAACACTGGAAAGACATGTTAAAGGCGAACCTCCTGTGGATGTATCGTGTATGCCGGAGGAATACAAGAAGAGAGCCGGCGTGTTTGTATCAATTAAAAAACGTGGGAGCCTGCGCGGTTGCATCGGTACTATTGAACCAACCAGACCAAGCATAGCCGAAGAAGTGGTTGCCAATGCCATCAGCGCCGGGACAAACGATCCGCGTTTCCAGCCGGTTAGGCAAGAGGAATTGGCAGACCTGGAGTATTCTGTTGATGTCCTTCAGCCCACCGAACTGGTCAGCGGCTTCAATGAACTTAATCCGGAAAAGTATGGGGTAATTGTTCGGAGCGGACGGCGGAGCGGTTTACTGTTGCCTAATCTTGAAGGGGTTGACACTGTCGAAGAGCAGGTTTCCATAGCACGGCAAAAAGCCGGAATCGGGCCGAATGAGCCGGTTCAGTTGGAGAGGTTTGAAGTGATCAGATATAAATAATTGAAGGAGTTTTTACCGGTGCGCGAGGCCTTATTCTATGAAAAAAAAGAGCAGAATCTCACAGCTTGCCGCCTCTGTCCGAAGCTTTGCACCATCCGGGAAGATAAGGCCGGTTTCTGCCGGGTGAGAGAGAATAGAAAAGGTAAGCTTTATGCCGCCAATTACGGCAAGGTAACTTCTTATGGACTGGATCCGATTGAGAAAAAGCCCTTGTACCACTTTTACCCCGGTTCTTTGATAATGTCATTTGGTACTGTGGGCTGCAACCTGCGTTGCGGTTTTTGCCAGAATTGGAGCATTGCCCACGGAGACCCGGACACGGCCGAACTCACACCGGAACAAGCGGTCGAAATGGCCCGGCGGCAAAAAGAGAAGGGCTACCCGAATGCCGGCATCGCCTACACCTATTCTGAACCTTTTATGTGGTACGAGTTTGTGCTGGATACAGCCCGGCTAGCCGGCGAGGCGGGGTTAAAAAATGTTTTGGTTACCAACGGTTATATTAACGAGACTCCGCTGCGTGAAATTCTTCCGTATATTGACGCTATGAATATTGACATTAAAGGTTTTACCGGGGATTATTACCGGAATTATTGCGTAGGCAGGCTGGAACCGGTTTTGCGAACGGTCGAGATAGCCTGTGCGCAAAAATGTCATGTTGAGTTGACCAACCTCCTGGTGACCGGCCTTAACGACTCTTCTGAAGAAATCGAAAGGCTGGTTGACTGGATTGCTGCCCTGGACCGGGAAATACCGCTCCATTTTTCTCGTTATTTCCCGAATTTTGAAATGGATTTGCCTGCAACGCCGCTGAAAACATTAAAAAGAGCCGGGGATATAGCCCGCAAGAAGCTTTCCTACGTTTATATAGGGAACGCCCGGGAGTTGGATGAACAGGATACCTGCTGTCCGGAATGCGGAAACAAGTTAATCAGCAGGACCGGTTATACTGTCGGCGCGACCGGTCTGGATAATAAGAGATGCCGGTATTGCGGCAGGAGAATTAATATTGTCGGTGATATTATTGTATAATAATTACCATGTACCATATATTAAGCGATAACAGGATATATTATCAGTTAATTAGCGATAAAATAGAAATTTTCGCACTAAAACTCTTGAAATAAATTAAACCGGGAATTATAATTGTTTGTAATATTTTGTTCATAGTTAGTGAGTAGAGGTAAGGGGAATCCAGGAGATGATAGAGAGGGTAAATTTATACGTTGATAAGGATGATTGGAAACTCTTAGACGAAATATCCCAGATGCTGGATAAGAAACGCAGTGAAGTAGTACGTGACATTATTTCTTTATTTCTGGCAAATTTAAAAGCATCATTCGGAGATGAACCAAAATTAACCAGGGAAAATCTGTCTGGGTTTTATGAAGCAATGCTGGCAGTTGGGAAAAAGGACAATGTTAAAGAAAATGCATCTAAAGAAATAAAACTTACTGAGCAGAGCCAAACAACTAAAAATAGAAAAAAGAAGAAGAAAAATAAACGCAAGTAATAAGCATGATAACTGATCACAGGTTGCCGCCTGTCACAGCGGTAATAGAGTTGTTAATAGCCAATAAGACCCGTTCAGCTGAAGGGTCTTTTGTTATGTCCGCCGGCTGGGTCTTTTACAGTACTGCTAATTTAGGCTGCGGTCTTTTAGTAAAATGTAAAGACCTTTTTTGAAATTTTTATCATCATCTGACGTTCTTTTAGCCGGCCCTTTAGTTCTGCCGCCGCTTCTCCGGTGCTTTGCTTTCAGTTCCCTTTCTTCCAGCAGAAAGTCAATAGTGGTCGAATCGAAAATACGTCCTGAAGGGGATAATGCAGCGGCTCCCTTACCCAAAACCATTGCAGCCAGACCCCAGTCTTGAGTGACTACAATATCTCCCTTGAGGGCCAGCTTCATTATTTGCATGTCAACCTCTTGAGGAGCGTTTCCAACCACGATATGGTTTTGCGAATCGATCCGGTGGTTGAAGTTCGCTACGGTAATCATAGGCAGCGAAAATTGAGCTGCGGCTTGCCGGCATATTCCCAATACCTTTCTGGGAGCGGCATCGGCATCAATTATTATTCTCATGCTCAAAAACCATCCCTATGTGAATGTATAAGTATCTTTAAAAGTCGTTTTTGCCTTATTTATATAAATTATGTAAAAAAGCAGATTCTCAACATTTTGCATGTTGATTTGCTTTCTTGAATTTGGGAGAAGTTATAAATTATAATTATATATAATGAAATTGGTTCTTGGGAGGAGATTAAACTTGCCCGCTAATCTCACACCGCTATATTATAAAGCAGAAGAAAATTTTAAAAAAGCCGTTACTGTATCGGAAAAAATTGCCGCTTTAGAAGAAATGCTCGCAGTGATACCAAAGCATAAAGGTACTGAAAAAATGCAGGCAGATTTAAAAAAGCGTTTGTCCAAGCTTAAGGAAGAAGGACAAAGAAAGGCTAAAACAGGGCGTAAAGATCCTTTCTGGGTAGAAAAGCAAGGTGCCGGACAAGTTGTGTTGTTGGGGTTCCCAAACACCGGCAAATCTTCTTTACTTGCCGCCGTAACCAGAGCCCGGCCCAAAGTAGCCGAATACCCCTTCAGCACGACTTTACCTATGACAGGAATGATGGCTTATCAGGACATATTGATTCAATTGGTTGATACCCCGCCAATCACGGGAGAATTGGTCCCCGACGGCTTGCCCGGCACTCTTCGTAACGCCGATGCCTTGCTGATTTTGGTCGACGCAGGTTCAGATGACTGTCTTGAGCAACTCCTGACTTGTTATGGTTATCTAAAAGAAAAGAAGATTATTGCCGACGATGTATCGTCCGGAATGCGCGCTATCCCACTTGACCGTTGCCTGGTGCTGGCGACCAAAGCGGAGGTGGAAGGCAGCGCTGAACATATTCAGATTATGAATGAACTTGGACCGGCTGATCTGGAAATAATCCCTGTTTCAGCAGAGACAGGGATTGGCTTGGAATTAATGCGGGTTAAGGTTTTTGAACTGCTGAAGGTCATCCGCGTCTATACAAAAATGCCTGGTAAAGCTCCGGATATGAAAACTCCCTTTATCTTGAAAAAAGGGAGTAACATATTGGACTTGGCTGAAAGTATCCACCGTGATTTGCCGCAGTTGATGAAAAACGTCAGAGTTTGGGGCTCAGCCCGTTACGAAGGCCAGTCCGTCAACCGGGATTATCATTTGCACGACAAGGATATCGTTGAGATAAACCGGTAATTGTATGCGTTTTTAGAAGGTGCAGCGATGTCTAAGTATTGCTTGCTGAATTACTGCTGTTTCATCCCCTGCCAAATGTCTCTCGCCCGCTCTACTATGCCCGGTAACATTTCCCTGGCGGGATGCCTTAAAATAATGTCCAACCACTTTGCGCCTTCTTTTTTGTTGCCTAGTTTTAAATTAAGCACCCCGAGAAGGTAAATGATGTTCATTTCCAGCTTTGGATCGCGAATATTTTCTTTAGAATAAGCCTCTTTAAAACGGTCTACGGCAAAATGAAGGTACTTTAATTCTGAACTTGCCTCGTTTTTGAACCTGTACAACCAGGCTATTTTTAAGAAAGCATTTCCTCGCTTGGAGTTTTTCATTTTAAGATTTTTTATCGAGAGGGCAAAAAGATGATATGCTTGAATTGATTGTTCAATAGTGCGCGTTCCGCTGTAATCAAAGTTATCATATTTCCATAATGGTTCTATCTGTTTAAGGATCTCTTCTTTTTGCTGGTCATTGATTTTTATTGAGTAAGTATCTTCGTTAAAAGCATAGCCACACTGGGGACAAACTATTATTTCATAATAAATTGGATTTATATTTTCGTAGTGGCTGCATAAGTCATCATCGACTTTTTTAATGCGCATAGAACTGGACCGGACGTGTGATGTGGTGATTTTATTTTCGCATATTGGGCAGACATATTCTTTTTGGTACAACATCTTTTTAATATCTTCTTCAGGTATTGATAATTCTGAAATATTATAATGATTATAATGGCTCTCAATGGTATCAAAGCTTATGCTGGACATCTTGTTGAATGCTTCGGACGATTCCATATTTTTCATATTTATCTGCCGGAGCTTGGCACTTATTTTAATAATTACTTTGATGGCCACTTCCTGGTTTTTTCTCAAAAAATCAAAAAAATCATTTCTGTCCAGTTTGAAAAGCACTGTGTCTTCAGCGGCCCTTGCATAAGCGGAACGCTCAAAACCATCAAGCAGCGACATTTCGTCAATTATCTCCGTAGATGTCAATGTCTCATGAATTACTTCATTACCGTTAGAACCGCGATTATATATGTCAACTTTCCCTGATAAAACAATGTACATACATACTCCCTCATCGCCTTTCTCGAAGATAGTTGCATTTTTTTTGAAACTGACGACTTTTAATCTTTTTACAAGTTCGAATAGATATCTCTCTTCCGTGTCATTAAGGAAAGGTATTTTTTTCATGACCTTAATAGTTTTTTCAGTGTCCAAAATATCACCCGCCAAAAATTTTTTTGTTTTTATATTATAACATAAATATACTACTAATGAGAATAATTACCTTATATGTTTTGTGTTTGTTTAAAAGGAAGAATAACCAATCATTTATTTACAAAATAATTTTTGAATTCTTGGCAGATATCTCTCATATAATAATATAACTGTATTAAACTAATGCGGCGTATGCCCGGATGATTATGCAGGCAGTGTAAGGCCCGTATGGTGTAGACAAGTATAAGCGCGGCAAATGCTGGATAGTCTAAAAAACAAGGCTGGAATAAAAATGTATATCTTAAATA
Organism: Pelotomaculum sp. PtaB.Bin117; assembly: GCF_002067195.1. Taxonomy (NCBI): domain Bacteria; kingdom Bacillati; phylum Bacillota; class Clostridia; order Eubacteriales; family Desulfotomaculaceae; genus Pelotomaculum; species Pelotomaculum sp. PtaB.Bin117. The sequence continues at coordinate 35,315 of NZ_MVQM01000166.1, forward strand.
ATGTTTCCGGTACCATTTTTTTCTTATTGTTTTTGGGTATTTTCATGAAATCATGGGAGGATTTTTTATTTATTAGCAGAACTTACTTCTGGTGTAGTTTTTATGCTAGTATTTTTACCAGGTGAAGGGGATGGCTATGGAGGTAATTAGTTATGCGATCCAAGCAGTTTTAACAGTGTTTACTTTTTATTGCTTTGTTATTTCGCTTTTCGGCTTTTATCGCAGGCATGAGGACTGTTTATTACCGCCCAGTTCCCGACTTGCCATAGTAGTGGCAGCCCACAACGAGGAGAGGGTTATCGGTGAATTAATAAGGAACCTGCATGAATTAAATTACCCAAAAGATTTATATGACATATATGTTGTGGCGGACAACTGTATTGACGATACGGCAAAAATAGCGGCTGAAAGAGGCGCTCTGATTATTGAAAGGTTTAACAATGTGGAGAAGGGGAAAGGTTATGCGCTTGAATACGCTTTTAACAAAATATTTAATTCCGGCATAGAATATGACGCAGTTGTTGTGTTTGATGCGGACAACCTGGTTTCCAAAGATTTTTTAATGATAATGAACACACACCTGTTAAAGGGCGAAAAGATTATTCAGGGCTATCTGGATACTAAAAATGCTCAGGATACCTGGATTACAAAAGCTATCTATATATGTTACATTATTACCAACCGTTTCTTGCAATTAGCAAAGTACAATATAGGTTTGACGTGTGCCCTCGGGGGTACGGGCATGTGTCTTTCTGTTGATGTGCTGAAAAAATACGGCTGGGGTATGACTTCCCTGACGGAAGACCTGGAATTCCAGACAAAAGCGCTGATGAACAATCTAAAGGTCACCTGGGCGCACGACGCCAGGGTTTATGATGAGAAGCCGCTTACCTTGATGCAGTCATGGCGCCAGCGCAAACGCTGGATGCAGGGTCACTGCAACGTAGCCGGGCGTTATATGTTTAAGCTATTGTGGGAAGGTATTAATAATAAAAATTTCGCGATGATTGACGGGGCACTGTACTTAGTTCAGCCTTTTTTTTGGATGTTTACCGGACTCGGCATGGTCACCAATATCTTTATCGGACCTGAGATGTTGCTGGAAAACCCCACGTGGGCGGTAGTAGGTTTTTTTGCCCAGTTCTTTTACTTTAGCCTGGGGTTGGCGATGGAAAGAGTGAAACCAAAGGTTTACTGGTGGCTGTTTTTTTACCCGATTTTTGCCATTACCTGGATTCCTGTCGCGTACATCGGGTTTGCCATGCGCAAAAATAAGGAATGGAACCATACCTTGCATATCCGGGATATCAAACATGAAAATTTGCAAAATCTTTATCTTCCCACCAAGGCCGAAGGCAGGAGGACCAGTTAGAATTATAATATTTTCAATAGAACAAGATATTAGTTTTAGAAAAAATATCGACTTTGCAGTAGAAAGGGCAAATAATGGGTTGGGTACTGAACTCAACCCATTTGTCTTTTCCTGAGTTATATAAAGTTGCCCCGAGCGTAGGATTATTATTGTATTATTATACATATTTATGTATAATTATTAATATTGGCTTTAGCGTACCACAAGAGGTTTATGTTAAATATCTTTTTTCCTGAGGTGATATGACATGACAGTGAAAGTAGGGATCGTCGGAGCAACGGGCTATACAGGGGTCGAGTTGGTAAGAATTTTGTCCCGCCACCCGGAAGTTGAACTGGTGGCTTTAGGGACTCAGAGTTATGCCGGTCAACCATTCTGGGTGGTTTATCCGCACCTGTATAAATATAACCAGTTAACTTGTGTAGATGCTGCTCAAACGGATATGCTGTACTCCGCGGACGTGGTTTTTGTTGCCCTGCCTCACGGGCACGCCATGCCGATTGCCGTTGAGGCGGCTTGCCGTGGGAAAAAACTAATTGACTTGGGGGCTGATTTCCGGCTGGCAGATTACAAGGTATATGAAAAGTGGTATAAAGTTGAGCATACGGCCAGAGAATTGCTGGCAGATGCTGTTTATGGTTTGCCTGAAATAAACCGGAAGAAAATCAGAGAGGCAAAAATAGTGGCTAACCCCGGCTGTTATCCGACCAGCGTTATTCTGGCTCTTGCTCCTCTTTTACGGAATAAACTGGTCGACTCAGGCAGTATCATTATCGACTCAAAATCAGGTGTTTCCGGAGCGGGGCGGGGATTGTCCCTGGGTATTCATTTCAGTGAGGTTAATGAGAATTTTAAAGCTTATAACGTGGCGGTACACCGTCATACTCCGGAGATTGAGCAGGAACTGGGCAAACTGGCCGGGGAAGATGTAACAGTATCTTTTACTCCTCACCTGTTGCCCATTACCAGAGGTATTCTCAGCACTATTTACGCCAAGTTGTCCAACCTGCCGGGTGAAGGCGAAATAATAGAGCTTTACCGGGAGTTCTACAAGGATGAGTTCTTTGTGCGGGTCTTGCCGGAGGGGATGCTGCCCCAGACCAAATGGGTGGCTGGAACAAACCATTGTGATATTGGTATTGCTGTTGACCCCCGCACAGGCAGGATTGTGATCATTTCAGCCATTGACAATATATTTAAAGGGGCTGCCGGTCAAGCGGTGCAAAATATGAATATTATCTGTGGATTGCCGGAAGATACCGCTTTAGTAGGGGCGGGGCTTTTCCCTTAATAATCAGTTATGTTTTTACGAAGATTCTTAGATGAGCTGATATATAGAAACAAACTTCTTTTGTATGAGGCTGGTAAATTACTGGAAGAATATTCTCGGGCTTATTCAGAATTCTGACTCCTGAATTCTGAATACCAGAATAAGTAATGCGTATATAAAATAGGAGGTTGCTTAAGTGGAAAGCGAATGGAAACTGTCCGGCGGAGTGACTGCGGCCGCTGGTTTTCAGGCAGGTACGGCTTCCGCCGGGATAAGGTATAAAATAAAAAAAGATATAGCTGTTATTTATTCTAATGTGCCGGCAGCAGCAGCCGGAGTTTTTACTACTAACATAGTAAAAGCGGCGCCGGTTTTGCTTTCAATGGAACGTGTCGCCGGAGGGAAAGCGCAGGCAATTGTTGTTAACAGCGGTAACGCCAACGCGTGCAATGGTGAGCAGGGGATGGAAGATGCCCTGGCGATGGCGTCCGCGGCGGGTGTTGCCCTGGGCATTCCTGGGGAACTTGTTCTTGTGGCCTCCACCGGCGTGATTGGACAGAAGATGCCCATGGATAAAGTGCTGCCGGGTATTCGGCAGGCTGCCGGTGAAATAAGCGCGGTTGGAGGCGCAATGGCAGCCGAAGCGATTATGACCACTGATACTGTTCCCAAAGAGGCTGCCCGGAAGATTGTCATAGGTGGAAAAACGGTGACTGTCGGCGGGATGGCTAAAGGCTCGGGGATGATTCACCCTGATATGGCTACCTTATTATGTTTTATTACCACGGACGCCGCAATATCTCCCGCCTGTCTCCAGCAGGCGCTTAAATATGCCGTTTCTTGCAGCTTTAATATGATTACTGTGGACAGGGACACCAGTACCAACGACACGGCAGTGGTTCTGGCAAACGGTTTTGCCGGGAATCCGGTTATTGACGGTGAAGGCGATGAATACATATCGTTTCGTGATGTTTTGACCGATGTCTGTGTCAGCCTGGCGATGGATATTGCCAGGGACGGAGAGGGCGCGACCAAGCTGATCCAGGTGGAGGCCCGCAACGCGCGTACCCTTGAAGACGCCCGCCTGGCGGCAAGGGCGGTGGCCGGGTCAAACTTGGTCAAGGCCGCGATTTTTGGCCGGGATGCCAACTGGGGAAGGGTTTTATGCGCTGCCGGTTACTCGGGGGCCAATTTTGACCCGCGTAGGGTAGATATTTTTCTCGGTAACGAGCAGGTTACTAAAAAAGGTTGTTCAATTGAGTTCAGCGAGGAAAGAGCCCTGGAAGTTTTAAAAAAAGATGCTGTACGGATTATTATTGATTTTAATGCCGGAAAATATGATGCTACCGCCTGGGGTTGCGATCTGACCTACGATTACGTCAGGATAAATGGAGATTACCGGACATAGGAGGGTTTTGAGATGTCTACGGCCATTGAAAAAGCGGCTATTTTAGTGGAGGCTTTGCCATATATAAAAAAATTTTACGGCAAGACTGTTGTAATAAAATACGGCGGTCACGCTATGATTAACAATGAACTTAAAGAGGCCGTGCTTACCGATGTGGTGCTGATGAAATATGTCGGGATGCAGCCGGTGATTGTTCACGGGGGAGGCCCGGAAATAACCGGAATGCTGAAAAGGGTGGGCAAAGAGTCAAGATTTGTTGACGGTTTACGGGTTACCGATGCGGAAACCATGGAAATTGTGGAAATGGTTCTGGTAGGTAAGATTAATAAGGACATAGTAGCTCAGCTCAACCGCATCGGCGGGCGGGCGGTGGGTTTGTCAGGCAAAGACGCGAACATGTTCCAAGCGGTTAAGAAACTGCATCAGACACGTACGCCGGAAGGCGGGGAAGAAATGGCGGATATCGGCTTTGTAGGTGATGTCGGCAAGGTCAATCCCGAGATTATCACAAAACTGATCAGAGAGGAATATATTCCGGTAGTGGCGCCGGTAGCCGTAGGAGCCGGGGGAGAAGGCTACAATGTCAATGCCGATTACGCCGCAGGCTGTCTGGCGGCCGCGCTGGGAGCCGATAAACTGATTATCTTAACCGATGTGGAAGGAATCATGGCTGACCGGAACGATCCGGGCTCGCTCATCTCGATTCTGCGGGTAAATGAATTCTCCACTCTTGTTGAACAAGGAAAAATTGACGGTGGCATGATTCCCAAAGTTGAGTGTTGTTTGGAGGCACTGGCCGGAGGAGTGCGTACAACCCACATTCTGGACGGGAGAGTGCCGCACTCGATCCTTCTGGAAGTATTTACCGATAAAGGCATCGGAACAATGGTTGAAAAATGATAATTACTCGGGAGTCAGAGCGAAAAAAGGTTTATACCTGAGTAATTACCAACTTTATTTAGGTTATAAAATGAAGCGGGGTGACTATGTTATGAATACGAAAGAGATAATAGAGATGGGCGATCACTACCTGATGCGGTGCGTCGGGCGTATGCCTTTAGCTCCGGTCAGAGGACAGGGCGCCGTAATGTGGGATGCCGACGGGAATGAGTACCTGGATTTTGTCAGCGGTATTGCTGTAAATTCATTCGGGCATTGTCATCCGGAAGTAGTTGAAGCCATTTCCCGGCAGGCAAAAAAACTGATTCACTGTTCTAACCTGTATTATATCGAGCCTCAAGTGCTTTTAGCCAAAATTTTGGTTGAAAACTCCGGCATGGGTAAAGTTTTTTTCAGCAACAGCGGCGCCGAGGCGAATGAAGCCGCAATTAAACTGGCGCGTAAGCACGCCAAGCTGAAATACAGCCCACGGAAGGTGGAAATAATCACCGCCTGGCAGTCTTTCCACGGCCGGACGCTGGCAACAATAACCGCCACCGGCCAGCCCAAGTACCAGCAAGGTTTTGAGCCGCTCCCCGGAGGCTTTAAATATGCTCCGTTCAACGACCTGGAGGCCATGGAACAGGCAGTTGGCCCGGATACTTGCGCCGTGCTGCTGGAACCGGTCCAGGGGGAAGGCGGCGTCAACGTGGCGTCGCGTTACTACCTTGAAGGAGTGAAAATGCTCTGCCGGGAGCATGGCGCTTTGCTGATTTTCGACGAAGTGCAGACCGGCGTCGGGCGCACCGGACGTTTCCTGGCCTGTCAGCACTACGGTGTGAAGCCTGATATTCTTACCCTGGCTAAAGCGCTGGGCGGCGGTTTTCCGATCGGCGCCGTACTGGCGACAGACGATGTGGCTGCCGCTTTCCAGCCGGGAGATCATGCCTCCACTTTTGGCGGCAACCCGCTGGCCTGCGCCGCCGCGCTGGCCGCCATGGATTTGCTGCTTACGGGTGGTGTGGTGGAAAATGCCGCCGCGGTAGGCGCCTATATGTATGATAAACTGGTGGAGTTGGCCGGAAAATATGATTATGTGCAGGAAGTGCGCGGACTCGGCCTTTTGCTGGGTATCGAGCTGAACGTTGAAGGCAAGGATATCGTTAACGGTTGCCGGGAGAAAGGTCTTTTAATCAATTGTATCAATAATAATGTACTTCGTTTTATCCCGCCGCTGACGATAACAAAGCAGGAGGTAGACCGGGCTGTGGGGATACTGGAGGGAGTTATGGGCAATCTGAATTACTAAAGTAACCGGGAGGTTGGGCAATGCCTAAGCGGAATGACATAAAAAAAGTTCTGGTAATAGGTTCCGGTCCGATTGTTATCGGTCAGGCTGCGGAATTCGACTATGCCGGTACCCAGGCCTGTAAGGCGTTGCGCGAAGAAGGTATTTCCGTGGTGCTGGTTAATTCCAACCCGGCTACCATTATGACTGATCTGGATATTGCCGATCTGGTCTATATAGAGCCGCTTTCATGGGAAAGCTTAGCCAGGATCATTGCCAGGGAGCGCCCCGACGGGCTTCTCCCCACCCTGGGCGGCCAGACCGGTCTGAATATTGCCGTGGAATTAGCTGAAAAAGGTGTGCTGGCTGAGTACGAAGTGAAATTGTTGGGAACCTCTCTGGAGGCTATTAAACGTGCCGAAGACAGGGAGCTTTTCAAGAAGCTGATGCTCGAAATCGGTGAACCGGTGCCTGAAAGCGCTATCGCTGAAAGCGTGGAAGAATGTCTGGCTTTCGCCGGTTTGAACGGTTACCCGGTCATTGTCAGGCCGGCGTATACCCTTGGCGGGACGGGCGGCGGTATTGCTTACAACGAGTATGATTTGACAGAAGTTGCCCGCCGGGGCCTGAAGATGAGTATGATCGGCCAGGTGCTTCTGGAGCAAAGTGTTGCCGGATGGAAAGAGATAGAATACGAGGTGATGCGGGACGGCGCGAACAACTGCATCACTATCTGCAATATGGAAAACATTGACCCGGTCGGCATTCATACAGGGGACAGTATTGTCATTGCCCCGTCTCAAACCCTTTCTGATAAAGAGTATCAGCTCCTGCGGTCGGCTTCTCTGCGGATTATTCGCGCGCTGGAGGTAGAAGGCGGGTGCAACGTCCAGTTTGCCCTCGATCTCAAGAGTATGAATTATTTTGTAATCGAGGTTAATCCCAGGGTCAGCCGCTCAAGCGCGCTGGCTTCCAAAGCCACCGGCTACCCTATTGCGAAGATGGCCGCCAAGATAGCCATCGGGCTTAACCTGGATGAGATTATCAATCCCGTTACCGGCAAAACCACGGCCTGCTTCGAACCGGCTTTAGACTATGTGGTAGTGAAGATACCCCGCTGGCCTTTCGACAAATTCGGCAGCGCAGACCGGACCCTGAGCACCCAGATGAAGGCTACAGGGGAGGTTATGTCTATTGACCGTACTTTTGAAGGGGCGCTGATGAAAGCGGTGCGCTCTCTGGAAGTGGGCGTGGATAGCCTCCACCTGCGCGGGGCCGCCGCCTGGTCCGAGATGGAACTGCAGGACAATCTTTCATATCCCAACGATCTGCGCCTTTTTGCCATAGCCGAGGCCTTCAGCCGCTTTTGGAGTATGCGTGAAATTGCCCAGCTCACCATGATCGATTATTTTTACCTCAGCAAGATAAAAAAAATAATTGAGCTGGAACGCAAGCTGCGAACCGAAGGGCCCAAGCCCCCTCCAGATTTGCTGCGCCAGGCAAAAATTTCTGGTCTGCCTGACTCTCTGATCGGCCGCCTGACCGGACGGACGGCGCAAGATATACGCGCTCTGCGCAAAGAATACGGAGTTGCTCCAACTTATAAAATTGTCGACACCTGTGCCGCCGAGTTTGCCGCCGCCACTCCTTATTATTATTCAACCTATGAAGATGAGGACGAGGTGCCGGTTTCCGGGCGGCCCAAAGTGCTTGTTTTAGGTTCAGGGCCGATTCGCATCGGGCAGGGAATAGAATTTGATTACTGTTCTGTTCATTCAGTATGGGGGCTGCAAAAAGAGGACATCGAAGCAGTAATCATCAACAACAACCCGGAAACAGTCAGCACAGACTTTGATACCGCCGACAAGCTTTATTTTGAGCCGTTGACTCTGGAAGACGTGTTAAATGTAATTGAGAAAGAAAAGCCTCTCGGCGTAATTGTCCAGTTTGGCGGACAGACGGCAATCAACCTTACTGCCGGGCTTGTCTCGGCGGGCATTAAAATTCTCGGTACTCCGGTGGAAGGAATTGATACGGCCGAGGATCGCGGCAAATTTGAAAAATTGTTAACGGAGCTTGGTGTGCCGCAGTCGGAGGGAAAATCAGCCACAACGGTTGAAGCGGCCCGGGACATAGCCGAGAAGTTAGGCTATCCCGTCCTGGTCAGGCCTTCTTACGTACTTGGGGGCCGCGCGATGGAAATTGTCAGCAATACCAGCGAGTTATTGAAGTATATGGCTACCGCCGTGCAAGTTTCTCCCAGACACCCGGTGCTGGTGGATAAATATATTCTTGGCAAAGAGGTGGAAGTGGATGCTGTCGGCGACGGGCGAGACCTTTTTATCCCGGGGATCATGGAACACATTGAGAGAGCCGGAGTACATTCTGGTGACAGTATTGCCGTTTATCCGCCCCAGACCTTAAGCCGTCAGGTAACGGGGAAGATTGTTGAATATACCTTGAAAATCGGCCGGGCGCTGCGAATCTGCGGGCTGATTAACATCCAGTATGTTGTGGATGACAGCGGGGTCTACGTCCTGGAAGTAAACCCGCGGGCATCGCGCACTGTGCCGGTGTTGAGCAAGGTTACCGGGGTTCCGATGGTTCAGGCGGCAACGAGAACCATGCTTGGCAAAAGTCTGGCGGATCTGGGCTACCGCCCCGGACTCGGACCCGAACATGGCTTTATCGCTGTGAAAGCGCCGGTATTCTCCTTCGAAAAGCTCAGCCAGGTTGAGATCTCGCTGGGACCTGAAATGAAATCAACCGGTGAGGTGATGGGAGTTGACCGCACTTTTTCCCATGCTCTATATAAAGCCATGCAGTCGGCCGGGCTGCGGGTGGCATGCAGCGGAGACGTGCTTTTTTCCATAGCGGACCGGGATAAGGAGGAAGCAATACCTCTGGCGCGCGAATACGCTGGCCTCGGGTTCCAACTTCAGGCTACCCCGGGTACGGCGGAATTTCTGAAAAAAGCCGGGCTGACGGTACGTGAGGCAGAAGAAACAGTTTCCTTGGTTTGTTCCGGGAATATAGCCCTGTTGATTAATACCCCCACCCGGGGGAAAAACCGCGAACGGCCGGGCTTTTTGCTGAGGAGAACCGCTGCCGAGTATAAAGTGCCTTGTTTAACTTCGCTGGACACTGCGCGCGCGCTGTCAGTGGTCCTGCGCTATCTAAAACAGGGAGGAGGGCCGGAGCCGTTGAGCATGGCGGAGTTCGGAGCGTCAAGCGTATGTTGTTAAGCTTTTAGAGAGAAGGGATATAAGAGTTGGATGCACAGAAAGTTGTTTTAAAGGGGCGCGACCTTTTAACCCTGCACGATTTCAGTCCGGATGAAGTGGCCGCTATTATTGAGCTGGCCGGTGAATTGAAAGAAAAACAAAATTGTCAAGTACCTCACGCCTGTCTGCAGGGAAAGACTTTAGGAATGATCTTTCAAAAGTCTTCCACCCGTACAAGAGTGTCTTTCGAGGTAGCCATGTACCAACTTGGCGGTTACCCGATGTTTTTAAGCGCAAATGACTTGCAGCTCGGGCGGGGCGAGAGTATTGCCGATACCGCCAAGGTGCTTTCCCGCTACCTGGACGGTATTATGATCAGAACGTACTCTCATGCCGAAGTGGAGGAACTGGCACATTACGCCACCATTCCGGTGATTAACGGACTGACCGACCTCCTGCACCCCTGCCAAATCCTGGCCGACCTGCAAACTATAAAAGAAAGGAAGGGAACTTTTGCCGGTTTGAAGCTGGCCTATGTCGGGGATGGTAATAATATCTGTCATTCCCTCCTGTTCGGCTGCGCCAAGGTGGGTATGCATATCAGCGTGGCCTGCCCGGACGGATATATGCCTGACGGGGAAATCGTCAGGCTGGCGAAGGAAGACGCCTTGCCGACCGGCAGCAAGGTGGAAATAATGAACGATCCGGTCGAAGCAGTCTCTGGAGCGGATGTAGTCGTAACCGACGTGTGGGCCAGCATGGGGCAGGAAGCTGAACAAAAGAAAAGGGCTGGTGTATTCCCCCCGTATCAGGTCAATGAACAGCTGGTTGCCCACGCCGCGCAGGACTACATTTTTCTGCATTGCCTGCCTGCCCACCGGGGCGAGGAAGTAAGCGCCGGAGTGATAGACGGACGGCATTCAGCCGTCTGGGATGAGGCGGAGAACCGCCTGCACGCCCAAAAGGCTGTTTTGGCCTTGCTGTTATAATTTATTGACATATGTGAATAACTGTTGTAGAATTCTACAACAGAGTAATATTATTCCTAATTGTGATAATTGGCGGCATTTTTATGAAAATTGTTCGGAAATTAGCATAAATTCAGTTCAACAAGGTGAAGGAGATGTTGCGCAAATGTCAAAGGCAAAGGTTGTCTTGGCTTACTCGGGCGGGTTGGACACATCAATTATTATTCCCTGGCTGATAGAGAATTATGGTTACGAGGTTATCGCAATGGCAGCCGACGTGGGCCAGGGTGAGGAACTGGCGCCTCTTAACGAAAAGGCCATCAAAACCGGCGCCAGTAAGATTTATATCGAGGATCTGAAGCGGGAGCTTGTTGAGGATTACATCTATCCTACTTTAAAGGCCGGCGCAATTTACGAGGGTAAATATTTGCTGGGCACTTCCATGGCCCGGCCTCTGATCGCTAAAAGGATGGTTGAAATTGCTAAAAAAGAAGGCGCCGAGGCAGTGGCGCACGGCGCCACCGGTAAGGGCAACGACCAGATTCGCTTTGAACTGGGAGTGAAGTCTCTCGCCCCGGAATTGAAGATCATTGCTCCCTGGCGGGAATGGGATATTCGCTCCAGAGAGGACGCCATTGATTACGCCAATGCCAGGGGCATCCAGGTGCCGGTAACAAAGGACCGTGCTTACAGCATGGACCGCAACCTCTGGCACTTGAGCCACGAGGGTGTGGATCTGGAAGATCCCTGGAATGAACCGAAACCGGATATATTGGAATTAATCACACCGCCGGAAAAAGCTCCCGATAAGCCGGCCTACGTCAGTATTGAATTCGAGTGCGGCATACCCGTTAAAGTGGACGGGGCGGCTCTTGATCCGGTAGCTCTTATTGAAAAGCTTAATCAGATCGCGGGGGAAAACGGTGTCGGCATCGCCGATATGGTGGAAAACCGGCTGGTGGGCATGAAATCCCGCGGTGTTTACGAGACCCCGGGCGGCACGGTTTTGTACCAGGCCCACCATGAGCTGGAGCTGTTGACCCTGGACCGCGCAACCATGCATTTTAAAGAATTAGTTGCTTCCCGGTACGCCGAATTGGTTTACGACGGGGTGTGGTTCGCTCCGATCAGAGAAGCCCTTGACGCCTTTGTGGACAGCACCCAGAGAACAGTTACCGGAACGGTGGTAATGAAACTCTACAAGGGAAACTGCACGCCGGCAGGCACAAAGTCGCCGTATTCCCTGTACAACCAGGAACTGTCCACTTTCAGCAAGGACGAAATATACAACCAGCGGGACGCGGAGGGTTTCATCAACCTTTTTGGGCTGCCGTTGAAGGTAAGGGCGCTGATGGAGAAGAATGCGGGATTAAAATAAAAGAATTAGCCAAAGTTTATCATAGGTGGAGTAATCGGGATGAAAAAAATTGCTTTTACAATTGTTTTAATCTTGTTAATTGCCGGTGGACTGACAGGATGTTTGGGTAAGACACAAGAACAAACAGATGCCTCAGCCCAACAGGAAGAGGGAGGATATTCTTCTTCCTCCTCTTCCTCCTCGGGTTATGTATTTAATATACCTGAGACATCAAAAGAAGAAACCCTGAATATACCTGGAAACATCGGGCCGGGGCAGCGTATATTTATTAACGAGTCAGAGGCTGCGGTTGACGGGTTTGGAAATTTCAATGCTCAGCTGAAGCTGACTCCCGGGTTGAATTCTGTTGCATTAAAAGTTGTTTCGAGTGACAACAAATCCATTTACGCAACGGCAAAAAGCGTAAATTATATACCTTCCGACAATCCCAAGCTGGATGTGACCATTCCGGGAGAATATAATTCCGACACGGAGATGCTCATAATCAAAGGCGCGACAGAGCCCGGCTGTCAGGTGGACGCTAATGGTTATCGGGCGACACCGGATGAAAAAGGTGATTTTATTGTCAGTGTGCCGCTGGAAAATGGTGAGAATGTAGTTAAGGTTACGTCAACTAATCAAAAAGGAAAAACAAGCACTGTGCAACAAGTCGTTACTTACAGCAGGCTTAATAACAAACAACCTACGCTCGTCGTTTCGTCACCGGAACCGAAAGACGGCTATGTTTCCACGGAAAAAATTAAGATTAGCGGTTTTACCGAACCTAATAACTTGATTGAGATTTATAATAATTACTACAATGGAGACAGCGCTGTAAAAAGCTTGATTTTTAAAGGGACTACAAGCAACGGTCAGTTTTCCGCCGACGTGACATTATCGAAAGAAGGTGGCGGTGTCAACAACTTGTTAATAGTGGCGACAAATGCATTTGGCGGGACTATATCCGAAACGAGAAATGTTATTTATAAAGCCTCATAGCACAATTAGATAATGAAATATTAAGGGTATTTGCTGGAAAGCAGCTTGCCGGTGACGGACGCCGGACCGGATGTAGAAGGCGGTCACTGGTTATTTATTTTACCCTATAAGGTAAAGAGGTAATTAGATTGAGCAAGCTAGTCATAACATTTATATGTGAGAACAGGCATGATCTGGAAACAGTAACCGTCGATCTTGCCCGCAGGGGAGAAGTAACAAAAGAGGAAATATGGCGGATGCTGACCAAGGACTGCCGATGTAAAAAGTGCGGCAGCGATAAGTTTATCTACCGTACCCGGTATAAAGATTGATAAATTTATGTTGACTAGCCAATAATTAGGCATTATAATCATTTTATTCTGTTATTGGAAAGGAGGATGAGAAATGACGAGGGAACTCATTAATGAAATCCTAAGAGACGTCGGATTAGAGTCAATCTGTGATGGCGAATACGAGAAGGAGGATTAATCTAAGCGATGGATACTATATCCGGAAGCAAATTAGGAAGGAGGCAGGTGAGCAAGGTATCTGCCTCCTTCCTAATTTTATTCTATATTTATTTGGCAGTAAAAAAAGCCCATGTTAAAATAAAACGATAAATACAATATCCGCTGAGGAGAGGCTAAAGGAGGGTCAGGCTATGAGCAAATTATGGGGCGGCCGTTTTCAAAAAGAAACAGATCGACTGGTAGAAGACTTTCACTCTTCCATTTCTTTTGACAAGCGGCTTTATAAATATGATATCAAAGGCAGCATCGCCCATGCCCGGATGCTGGGCAAAACCGGAATTATTTCTCAGGCGGAATCAGAAGAACTGGTGCGCGGGCTGGAGGCGGTGCTGGCCGACATCGAAGCCGGGCGGGTGGAGTTTTCCGTTGGTGCTGAGGACATTCACATGAATGTGGAACAGTTGCTTACCGCCAAAGTGGGAGAAGTCGGCAAAAAGCTGCACACCGCGCGCAGTAGAAACGACCAGGTCGCTCTTGACATCCGCCTATATATCAAAGACGAAATAGAGCAGGTCGGCGCATTGCTTCGTCAGCTGCAAACCGACTTATTAAATCTGGCGGAGAGGCACGTTGATACTATAATGCCCGGCTACACTCACCTTCAGCGCGCGCAGCCGGTAACGTTCGCGCACCATTTGCTGGCCTATTGCCAGATGTTCGGCCGTGATGAGGACCGGCTGCAGGACTGCCGCCGGCGGGCTGACGAGATGCCTTTGGGAGCGGGTGCCCTTGCAGGGACAACCTTCCCCCTGGACAGAAAGTTTGTCGCCGAACAGCTTGGTTTTTCGTCAATTACCTGGAATAGCCTGGACGCGGTGAGCGACCGTGATTTCGCGGTGGAGTTCACGGCGGCGGCTTCTTTAATTATGGTTCATTTAAGCCGGTTTTGCGAAGAAATAATTCTCTGGTCTACCGCCGAGTTTTCCTTCATCGAGCTGGACGACGCCTATAGCACCGGAAGCAGTATGATGCCCCAGAAAAAGAATCCTGACGTGGCTGAACTGATCCGGGGCAAGTCCGGCCGGGTTTTTGGGGATCTGCAAACGTTATTGACCATGCTTAAGGGGCTTCCTCTGGCTTATAACAAGGACATGCAAGAGGACAAGGAAGCGCTTTTTGACGCGGTGGATACCGTGAAAAAATGTCTGCTGGTTTTCGGACGGATGCTTAACACGATGCGAGTAAAGAGAGATAATATGGCGGCGGCGGCGAGGGGCGGTTTCACCTGCGCTACCGATTTGGCTGATTACCTGGTGCGCAAGGGTGTGCCGTTCCGCGAGGCTCACGCGGCGGTTGGGAAGGCGGTTTTTTACTGCCTGGGAAAAGAGCAAACGCTCGAACAGTTAAGCCTTGAAGAATACAAAAAATTTAGTCCTCTGGTGGAAGAGGACGTGTATGAGGCCATCAACATCACATGCTGTGTCGAGGCCAGACAGCTGCCCGGCGGTCCCGCGGCGGAGGCGGTGCTCGAGTCTATTGAAAAGATCAGGCAGCGTTTAGCGGGAACCAAAACCTCACAAAGATAATTGAAATAGCCAAGCCGTTTATCCTGCTTTTGCGAAAAGAACAATGTTTTTAAATTATGCGAAGTTCCAAGCAGCTACAGTTATTGTCAACCTATATACATATTATAGTTGACATATGGACCTGCTCATAATATATTAAAGTTAACCTTTACCATGGGATTGGTTAACAATATAAACGAGGGGGCCTGTCATGAAAATATCTGTCAGAGAAATGACATTAGTGTCCATGTTTGCCGCTTTAACAGCGGTGGGAGCTTTTATCAAGGTACCCATCCCGTATGTGCCTTTCACTCTTCAATTTCTATTCGTCTTGTTCGCCGGTATGCTTCTTGGCAAGAGACTTGGCCTTTTAAGCCAGGTAATATATGTGATGGTAGGTTTGACCGGCGCGCCGGTGTTTGCCAGCGGCGGAGGCCCCGCTTACGTTCTCCAGCCGACATTTGGTTATCTGGTCGGGTTTGCGGCCGGAGCATATATAGTCGGACTGGTGGTGGAAAGAGTGCCCGGCGATAATTTTAAAAAATATCTTTTCGCCGCTCTGGCTGGTCTTACGGTTGTTTATGTTTTTGGCGTTACGTATTTATACCTTATTTTAAACTTCGTGGCGCATAAGACATTCTCAGTTGCTCAAGCGCTCTGGATCGGGGTGGCAGTTTGCCTGCCCGGCGACCTTTTTCTCTCAATAGCGGCCGCGGCAGTGAGTGTGAAGGTTATAAGAAGTTATGCCGCCGCAGGCGGGATTACCGGAAGAGGGTGATTTTTTTTGGCAAAAGGCTTATTTGTAACCGGAACTGATACCGGGGTGGGCAAAACGGTAATAACCGGCGGCCTGGCCGGAGTGTTCAGGAAAAACGGGATTGCGGCGGCGGCTTTTAAACCGGTGCAGGCCGGCGGGATCGAAAGTGAGCAGGGACTGCTGTCTGAAGACGCTCTTTTTTATCGGGCGGCGGCTGGCTTGCCGTACTCCGTCAGGGACATGAACCCTTGCTGTCTCAGGATGCCCCTCTCGCCTAATATAGCCGCGCGGGTTTCCGGGCAGGTAATCGACCCGGCGGCTCTAGCAGAAGCATACCAGCGCCTGGCCGGCGAAAATGATTATGTTTTAGTTGAAGGGGCGGGCGGGCTCTGCGTTCCCCTGGTAGACTATAGCTTTACCATGGCTGACCTGGCGCACTTGCTGGGTATTCCATTGCTGGTGGTG
This sequence comes from Pelotomaculum sp. PtaB.Bin117, assembly GCF_002067195.1. NCBI lineage: Bacteria > Bacillati > Bacillota > Clostridia > Eubacteriales > Desulfotomaculaceae > Pelotomaculum > Pelotomaculum sp. PtaB.Bin117. Next base: position 51,316 of record NZ_MVQM01000166.1, read on the forward strand.
GCCAGACCGGGACTGGGTACCATCAACCATACTGTTTTGACGGTCAGACACGCCCAGTGGATGGGGTTGGAAGTTAAGGGAATTGTGATAAATGGCTACCGGAAGGAGCAGGCTACCTTAGCCGAGCGAACCAACCCCGAAGTTATTGAAGGGATGACCGGTGTGCCGATTCTCGGCATTGTGCCATACCTGCCGGAGACGAATGTCGAATTGTGTCGTGCCGGCGGTCTAGTAGAGATAATAGAGGAAAAAGTAGAGTGGCGCAGTTTAATGTGAATGGGGGAAAGTCATTGAAAGATTATCCAGGCGAACTATTGGAACAGTGGGACCAGGAATACATCTGGCATCCCTTTACTCAGATGCAGGAGTACGTGAAAGACAAGCCTCTGGTAATTGAAAGGGGAGAAGGGAGTTATCTCACCGACATTGAGGGAAAACGTTATCTGGACGGGGTGTCCTCTCTTTGGGTGACTGTGCACGGGCATAATAAAAAGGAATTAAACAGCGCCATTGCGGAACAGTTGGATAAAATAGCCCACTCGACGCTCCTGGGGCTTGCCAATGTTCCCGCAATCTTACTGGCAAAGAAGCTGGTGGAAATCACGCCGCCCGGCTTGAATAAGGTTTTTTACTCGGATAGTGGATCCACCGCGGTGGAAATTGCCCTGAAAATGGCTTTCCAATATTGGCAGCAAAAAGATGGCGGGGCTTTCAGCAAGAAAATCAGATACATCTCCATGGGGGAGGCTTACCATGGAGATACCATCGGCTCTGTTAGCGTTGGCGGGATGGAGATGTTTCATGATATATTCAGGCCGCTTCTTTTTGAATGTGTGCATGTGCCCGCTCCTTATTGCTACCGCTGCCCGCTGGGTCTGGCCAAGCCTTCCTGCGGCATGGCCTGCGCTCAGGCTGTGGAAGAGGTAATGAGCAAGAGCCACTGTGGAATCGCCGCCATGATTATTGAGCCTCTTGTGCAGGGAGCCGCGGGGATGATCGTGGCTCCGGAAGGGTATTTGAGAAAGATAAGAGAACTGTGCAGCCGCTATAATATTTTGCTGATTGCCGATGAGGTTGCCGTCGGTTTCGGACGAACGGGCAAAATGTTCGCCTGCAGGCATGAAGACGTGAATCCGGACTTGATGTGTCTGGCCAAGGGCATCACCGGAGGCTACCTGCCCCTGGCCGCCACCCTGGCCACTGATGAAGTATATCAGGCTTTCCTCGGGTCGCACTCAGAACGCAAGACCTTTTTTCACGGTCATACCTATACCGGGAATCCGTTGGCCTGCGCTGCCGCGCTGGCAAATATCAAACTGATTGAGAGTGAAAAAATAATTGACGGGCTGAATGAAAAAGTTTCATTCCTTGAGCAGGGCCTGAAAAGATTTAGCGGCCTCGCCCATGTGGGCGACATCAGGCAAAAGGGTCTGATGGCCGGTATTGAGCTGGTGCAGAATAAAGATACCAAAGAACCCTACCCGTGGGAGGATAATATAGGTCACAAGGTGATTCTGGAGGCCAGAAAAAACGGCCTGGTAATACGCCCTCTGGGCAACATCATCGTATTGATGCCGGTGCTGTCAATGAGCATCCCGGAACTAGGCCGGTTGCTTGATATCACCTACCATGCCATAGTCAAAATAACCGGGGAGGCGGACTGATGTTGATGTTCAGCTCAATAAAATGCAATTTCTAATACGCGCAGGAAGGCCAGGGTATACCCGATAACCAGGATTATAGCGAAAGCGCATAATTCACGCCAGAGTTTTTGACGAACCAGGCGCGGCGCGTCAAAAAGCACTATGGCGACAAGAGATAATATGAGAAGCGTAATGTTTATTAGCATCTGGCAGCCACCTTTACGGCTTGGGTTCAGCCGATTTTGTGATTTTTCCGGTGCGGCGTATCTTCGCGTCTACCGCGATGTTCACTTCCAAGGTGGGGAATATTTCATCCCATTGATCCTCCAACTGTTTCCATTCCCTGGGATACTTCCGCCGCACCGCCTCGCCGAAGCCGAAGATATCCGCATTTAGTTCTTGTGCCTTAATCACGGCGGCGCTAATCTCGTCCTCAATTACTGTCTTTTTTTGCTCCTCAAGTTCTTTTAAGACGATTGGTTTGCTAACATCCATTGTATCCGGCTGCTCTTCACCCAGGTTGCCTTCTTCCCAAACATCAATGTTAATAATTAAATTCCCGTCCGTGATTTCCGGCTTAATTTTACTCTTGGCCCGGATTATCTCGATCGCGGCCAGCTTGTCTTCTTTTTCCGGGGAAGAAACCACAATGATCCCGCTTTTTACTTTTCCGGTAACCCAGAGCAGTCCCCGGCTTTCCTTTTCATCCAGCCAGCCGGTCAATTTATAGTGACGGAAAACGGCTGTCTCCGATACTTTAAGTTCTTTTGGCTGCACTGCCGTTGTTCCGTCCTGATTAGATTTTCCCTCCCCTGCGTTCTCCTCATTTCCTTTACGGAGCACATGGATCACTGTGGCAACCGGGGCGGTGGTCTTGCTCTCCACCGCTTTTAAAAAATCAATGATCTCCGTGGCGGGAGCCTTGCTGTGTGCCATTGTGGTTTTGACCATGCTATCAATGCCGTAGGCCCAAATTTTATTAATTCTCAGTTCAGTTTCCAGAACCTCCTTGGCTTCACCTCCTTTCACAACTATAAGGTAGTCCCGGATGTTTGGCTCATGGTCGCGCTCATAGAAGTCTATGACTTTATCAAGGCCTTCCCTGGCTAGTTCCTCCCCTATAACAAGAACTCTCACTTCTGAAAGAAATAGTTTTTCCCCAACAACCATGGACAGGTTGCGGAAGGCGTCAAAAGCGGTAAAACCTGTGCCGGTGTATACTGTCACCGCATTCATCATGCTACCCCCCCTGGCCAACGGGATGGCTTTGATTTCCCCGGCATCAACGACCTGCACCGTTACCTGTATTTTCCCCTCCTCTTCAGCTTTATCGGCACCGAATCCGGCGACAATTGCCCGGCGGTCCAGTTCCACCCTGTTCCAGCAGCCGGTCACAAAGAGATGCAATATCAAGAAGACAAGAAATAATTTAATTTTCACCGGCCGTTCCCCCTTTACCGCGCAGACAGGCGGCCACCAGCAGAACTAATGGCAAGACTGCTTCGACAAAAACAAAATAAGGCACTAATTTTACCATTTGCTCATATAAATCAGCAATATTCCCCCACAGCACTACCGAAAGCACGGTTAGCAACACACCGGCAGGCAGCACCAGAGCTTTGTACTCTTTTAGATTGAGCCATTGGGCCGTGGCCAATACAAAGCAGTAATAGAATACACTCACTTTTACAAACACGGCGATAACCCACAATAGCAAAAAAAGAGGCTCCACCCTCTCAATCAGTTCGGCCAAGCTGACCAGCCTGGCCGCGAAGATGGCGGGAACCGGTATACGCGCGGCCAACTCGCCCAGGACAGCTATAGTCGAAACAACAGCAAGCAACTCGCACAAGCTGATAACCACAAAGCTTTTGAAAATTATCCCCCTGGTCCGGCGGGTAGTATTAAGATATGGTATAAACATTACCATCACGATAGTTTCCGCGAAATAGACCAAAGCGACATATGTTCCTTTAAACACGGGCAGGATTCCTTTCTCCAGCACAGGTATAAAATTTTTAATTTCCATCTGCGGAAACAGCATTATTGCAAGGATAATCCCAATCGTCAGACTCACGGGCAATATTATTTCGTTCGCCCTGGCTATCACCTCCAGCCCGCTGCGGACAGCATAGGCGGCGGCAAAAATAATACCAATCAAAAAAAACACCAGAGGAGTTTCAGGCATAAAAAAGGTAATTGACAGCTCGCCGAAAAACCTGATCGGGAAGGTATTAAGATAAAGGAAAAAAAGAACGTATAAAAATCCGATGATTTTTCCGGGAATACGTCCGGTCACTATTTCAGCGTACTCGACAATGGTTTTATCGGGAAAACGCATTCCCAGGCTCATTATAATACGTCCGACCACTATGCCGTAGACTGTAAGTAAGAGTATGGAGATCCAACTGTCCTGGGCAGCTTCTTGATATATCATCGAAGGCAGAAACCCAATGGAGGTAGTGGACAGTATCGTTGTGATAACAAGGAAAGCGGCTTGCCTGTTAGATATTCTCCCTTCTTCAAGCATTTACTCATCCACCTTGTACCGGTGCGCCGGTTTCTTCTCCTCGTTCCTGGGTGGACTTGGAGATGAAACTACCCCTGCTCTCCGGGTATTTTTCCAACCGGTAACGCGGGGTCTACCGGTCATTACCCACCATGGGGCGCGGATGAACGTATCCTTCAAGTCACCTGGGCTTAGAGGGGCGGCAGGTGATAGGTAAGGCGCCCCGAAGGAACGCAGGGAGGCCATGTGGGCTAATACCAGGACAAAACCAAGAAACAATCCGAAGAAACCGGCGAACCCGGCTAAAATAGTAAAAAACAGACTTAGAAGAAGGTTGGTGTCGCTTTGTGGGGGGACCACGAAAGAACAAATCCCTGCCAGGGCAATAATTATAACTGCCGGTGCGCTTACCAGCCCGGCCGAAACCACCGCCTCCCCGACCACTAAGGCCCCCACGAGGCTCACCGTCAAGCCCACCGGCCTGGGCAGGCGTACCCCGGCCTCCCGCAGGATCTGAAAGAAAACTCCCATCACCAGAATCTCGCCAATCGCGGGGAAAGGCACTCCCTCCCTGGACGAGGCCATGGAGATGAGCAGGGGTGACGGCAGCACCTCCGGGTTGTAGGCTGTGATGGCCACATAAAGGGCGGGCAGTTCGGCGGTGATAATTACGCATAATAACCTGATCATTCTGAGTAATGAACCTGGTATATACCTTGAGTAATAATCTTCGCTGACCTGGAAAGATTCAATATAAAGATAAGGCACAGTCAGGACAATGGGTGTTCCGTCGGTAAAGATGGCCACCCTTCCTTCCAGGAGCTTTGCCGCCACCTTGTCCGGCCTTTCCGTGTTTCCGACAGTCTGAAATATGGAAAAGGGAGCGTCCTCAATAAATTCTTCCAGATAGCCCGACTCCAGCACGCCGTCAATATCAATTCTCTGCAGGCGCTTTTTCACCTCATCCACTAATTTGGTGTTTACAATCCCCTTGATGTAAGCGACGCAGATGTCGGTTTGGGTTACCCCGCCCACTTGCATACGCTCCAGCCGCAAGTCAGGGCTTTTGATCCTCCGGCGCAGCATGGAGATGTTAACAGAAAGTGCTTCGACAAAACCCTCCCGGGACCCCCTGACTACAGTTTCAGTGTGCGGTTCTTCCACTGATCTGGTTTCAAAACCCGGCAGCTTCAGGATAAGCCCTGTGTCTTCACCGTTGAAGAATAAAACTATGCCGGCTCCGAGAATCCCGTCCAGCACTGTGCGAAAATCGCCGATTTTTTTAACGTCGGCGATACTTAAAACCTTTTCCTTTACCGAGTCGGCCAGGTCCTTACTCCCCGAACCGGGCGAGGGTTCCACATTGTGCATATCTATCATTAAGGCCCGCATCACATTTTCCCGCAGGGCGGTCTCATTGATTAATCCATTTATATAAACTAGCGCCACCCGGGTCCGGCACACGAGCAATTCTCTAACTACAACATCCATGCTGTTGCCCAGAGTATCTCTAATCATATTTAAGTTAACAGCCAGGTCCCTGGAAAGTTTCACGGTACCGGCAGGAGAAGTGCATGTTGAAAAAGATTTGTTTTTTTCCCGGCCGCGCCCAAGGGATAATAATCTTCGGAATACATTTCTGGCCATCACTTTGGTCCTCACCATTCAATAGAAGATAAAGTTATTATCTCCAATAAAAAACTAATTACCCGTTAAATGAGAACTTTACATTATCGTAAAGTATTTGTGGGAATAGGTAAAAAAAGAGGGATTCCTTTTCAATATAAAGGAATCTCTCTTTTTCCCAGTGCGGAAAATATGTACTGATTTTTTACTTACTTTATGATTCCAAACACCCCCAGAAACACTTCCAAAAGGATCAGGAAAACGATGGCAAGTTCCAGGAGTTCTGAGCGCTGGTTAATATTCCTGTTGCTCAGCATGGTATAGCTTTGGGTGATAATGTTGATCTTCCGGTTGATGCTTTCCTCCCAGGCTTTTGTGCGCAAAATTGAAAGTGCGGTTCCGTAAACTCTTGCGTAAAAGACATCCTCGGTTACTTTCAAGGAGTTGTCAATTCTTTCTGTAATTTCTGTGATGTCTACGATCAACTCCATCAACTGGTTCATGATTCGCCGGTAGTGATTCAAACGCCTGAAGCTGGTTAGTTTCTCCGCTTCTTCGATGGCATCGTACATTTTTTCCATTTCGCCGGTCAGCAAGCTGTCGTAATACCTCAATTCGAGCAGCTGTGAATTGGCGAACTCAAGCAGGTCGGGTATGTCGGTGCTCCCGGTAGGGTCATAAACCAGGGCGGAATCCCACGTGATAATAGTAAGATCCTCTAAACCGTAAGAAAAAGAGTTGCGCAGGGTTTCGCGGCGCACTTCTTTGCTGACCGTTTCGGTTTCCGCCAGGAGCAGCGGTACGGGATCCCAGCTTTCATCCCACTCTCTGAAGTAAAAGATGGTAAAATCTTCGACGAATCCGCTAAATGACTCTTTGATCAAGGCATTGGAAAGAATCTTTAGGGTGTTTCTCAGCTGCTTGTATAATAACGGTTCTATCGTTTCTGATTTATTCAGCTCAACTGCAAGATCTCTGACATCTTCATAGCTAATGCCCGACGGCAGCGGTATACGCATAATAATTACAATTACACCGAGATCATATATTCTAGCGGTAAACTGCGCGTCATAAATCCGGTTGCGAAGCGTTACCGGGATTTCACCCAACTCCACCGATACGGGCGGATTTTTAAACTGAATCGACTTAGGTCTAATCCGTGAGAGGCGCATTCTTGATGTCTGGTGTTCCTGGGAAAGGATTTCTTCCACACGGTGCAGCTTGATTTCTTCAGCTGTATCGTACAGACGGTACACCCATACGGAATTGCTCATGATTAAAAACAGAGGGCGACCTCTTCCCGGTCCAGACGTCCCCGGATTGCCCTTACCCTTTCTGCTAGATTGTGGTTGTCACCGGCCGCGCGTTCAATCTGGCGGAGGAGGTCAATTTCCCTCCTGAAGATCGAAAACACGTCTCCCGGTTGAAAAGTTGACATTTCCAATAACTCGTTAAAACTAGCGCCGCTGTACCACGCGTGAGCAAGCGCGCCGGGCAAATCCGACCAAATGCAGAATCTTTCCGGGACGCCCATGCTAAGCAATTCCCACTTTATTTGAGAAGCTTCCCGCAATGCGGGCAGGTCGAGCCAGGTTGCCCGTGTGTTTTTACCGGGTATAAACTCGATGCCCGCTAGAACAGCCGCTATTTCTGCCGGGTCAGCATCTTCAATAATTCCGGAATAGGCCAGTTCAGTAACCAATATTTCCTGTACGTGCAGTTCAAGAGCAAATAAACCGCGCGGGAAAAACTCCCTGTTTTTTACGTAACCCAGTTTTTCCAGAATATCTCGAACTTCGCCATATTCTCTAAAGGTTGAATCGACTTGTTCTGTAACAGCTTTGTATTCTTGGTAAAGCGTGTTTAAATGCATTTTTACCTTGATTAATTTTTCAACGCCTGAACGGCATTTGTTTGAATCCCGGCATTTCCTCGGGCTCAACGAGGCAAGCTGTTTTTTTAGCGATTCTTTTTCCTTGTTCCTGCCGCGCCGGCGGGAATGCTTCAGCCGCCTGTGCGCTCTCGCCCTCTCGATCGGACATTTGAGGGTTAAACTATCATGACAGAGGCCTGATGTTAATTCCAAGACAAGTTCTTTGGATAATTTTATTTGCTCAGCAAGCTCTTTTTCCCTTTTCCTGGTTTGGTATGATTTAAAATTATCGTTTAAAAACCGGTCAATCTCGCTATCAGACTTATATCTTAGTAAACTTAGGACAGTGTTTGGCGAGATAATCAGCCTGCCGGAAACCGGCTCAACAGAATTTTCGTCAAAAAAACCGGTTTGTTCAGGAAAGCGGCTGTCAATGCGAATAATGGCGTGACCGACCTGATCAAAACCGCGCCGTCCCGCCCGTCCGGCCATCTGGTAGAATTCCCTGTTTTGCAGGATGCGGAAATCATGACCGTCCCATTTTCTGGTCGAGTCAAATATGGCGCTGGCAGCAGGGAAATTGACCCCGGCGGCGAAAGTTTCCGTGCAGAACACCACCCAGATTAGACGCTTGGAATAAAGGTTTTCCACCAGGTACTTAACCGGAGGCAGCATGCCGGCGTGATGATAAGCTATTCCCTGATATAACAGCCGCTGCAATATGTGCCAGCCCGCCCCGCTAAATGTACCGGGATATTCAGCTTCGGCGGCGCGGATTATTTCCCCGGCGGCGCTTTTTTCTTCAGGATTAAGAAAATCCCATTCCCGGCTTAAGTCTTGCGCAAGAATTTCAGTGCGTCCCCGGCTGAAAACGAAAAAGAGGGCCGGCAATTTGTCTTGAATCTGTTCAATGATTTCACTACATGACAATTCCTGCAGTTCCGTCTTGCTCACTCCTCCGCCCATTGTCTTCTATTGCGGAATGCTTTTAGGTATTCAGCCAGTTCATCGACCTCTTGCCTTGCCTCGTTCTCTTCAACTATTTGTCCATTTGGCGTTACCCAGCATATTTTCAGGGGCACTTGTCTCTTTTTTTCTTCGATGATAATTACTTTTTCGCGCCGCACCGAGCCAATCCAATCTGCAATTTCCCGGATATTAGGCACCGTTGCGGACAAGCCTAAAAACTTAATGTGCGGCGGGGCGAACAGGATGCTTTCTTCCCACGTGGTGCCCCGTTCGCTGTCATCAAGGTAGTGAATCTCATCAAAAACAACGTATGTTGATTTTTTTAATTGTTCCGGTTCACCAAGACACCAGTTTCTGAATATTTCCGTGGTCATGATTAGCAGCGGCGCGCCGGCATTTACGCTTATATCTCCGGTAACAAGCCCGACAGCGTCCAAACCGAATGTCTCTTTGAAATCCCTGTATTTTTGGTTGGAAAGCGCTTTCAGCGGGGAAGTGTAAACCATTCCATTTCCGGCAGCCATCAGATCTCTGGCCAGTATTTCCGCCACAAGGGTTTTTCCATTGCCGGTAGGCGCCGATAAGAGGACGGAATGACCGGCGCGGAGGGCTTCGACTGCTTCAATTTGAAAACGGTCCAGCTGCAACTGGTGCTGATTGTCCAGCGTGAGTTCCTTGCGCAGCAAAGGCCTTTTCGGGGCAAGGAACTGCTTTTTCCCGCAGCGCCTGGAACCGCTCCCACCGGTTTTTTCGACGGAACTCCAGCCGGATAGGATTTCCGGCAGGCTTTTTTGCAGTTCTTCAATATTTCTTCGAGTGAACAGTTGTCCCGAATTTGCGTCTTTACTGCAATGACCGGCCGGCTCCAGCTTGCCTTCGTTAACCAGGCGTCTGACTTGTCCGGTTGTGATTCCCAACAATACCGCGGCCCGGGGGATTTTTAACTTTTCATGTTTTTGGGATAAGTCTCGCAGCAGGGGGCTGTTCATTTTTAGTTGCTCAACATCATTGCGCCACATTCGCCTCTTGCCGTCAAGATAAAAAGCTTCAATGTTATTGTTCTGAATTAACTGATTTAAGATTTCTTCCTCCACACCAAGAAAATTTAAAGTTTCCTTTTCACCCATGGAAATTGTTTTTAAAAAAGCCGGGGCGCTAATTCGAGCCGGTGGGTCAAAGTATCGTCCGGTAATATCCACGAGTTGGTCTGTTACAATGTCACCGGGGAATTCCCGGCGCAGGCAAAAGTATTCCTTACCGTTTAATACAGCGTTAACCGTATGTTTGTCAGCTATACTCTGAAATATGCTTTTATTCATCTCCAGCTCTTCTAAAGTAAAAAACGGTGACGGCAGGGAGTTTAAAGTGTCGTTGCACAGCTTCAGCTGCCGGCGCCGTTCCAGTTCTGTTCTGCCTGCGGGAGAATCGCTGGTTGTGAGCAGAGCGTGGGGAAGTCTGATTAACTTGCCCTGACTGTCTCCAGCCGTTATTATTGCTCTAATGTTTTTATGTTTCTGAAAAATACGGAGAAGATCCGACAGGCGCCGGGGCTTCTCCCGGACATATTCGTAAAAATATTCCCTCGCGCCGCTGCTGTCGGGTAAGGTATACCGTCCGTCCGGCAAACGGGCGAACCGCCGCCAAGTTTGCGAAGAAATATTTTCGATGCCTGTCGCCGCTGTTATCTGCAGGCGAGAGCGCGGTTGCCCGTCAGACAGCAGTTCTGTTATGGATTTTACCTGATTGTGGTCAAGCTGGTCATCAAGTAATATCTCTTGAGCAGGACTATATTTTTTCAGTTCCTTAAGGATTTTCGGTAAGCTGTTTCTCATTTGCCCACGCCCGGTATGCCAGGTTGCACCCCCCGCCGGAGTATCGATCTCTTTATTGCCGATCAGCCACCCGGCTCTTGTTTTAAGCCGCCCAATCCTGATCTCTTCTTTTTCAATAAGTGAGCTGAGTGCTCCTGCAAGAGCGTCAAATTCGCAATTGCACTTGGAATATACCTCTTCCAGGGACAAGATTTCATTCTCTCTGAGCAGGTCCAGCAGCAAATCAATCGCCTGCTTTGTTTTATTGTTTGCCAAACCTATAAAACACCTCTTAACCAGCTTTACTCATATTATTTGTAGTCTAGCACATCTCATGCCAAAATAACAATAAAATTACTAATTTCATAAAAATAATAGCTCTTTCCTAAATTTATTATTATATAGTATGATTATAAAAATAATTAAATCAAAACGGGTGGAATTTATGGAAGCAAGAGATTTGCTTGGCAAACTGCGCAAAAAGATTGATGCGATTGATTTTGAAATTTTAAAATTAGTAAATCAAAGAATGGAACACACATTACGTACAAGAAAGCTGAAGGCAAATATAGCGGACCCCGGCAGGGAACAGGAGATAATGGCCGGCATACGGCGCCGTTCAAATGCTCTAGTCGGCCCTGATTTTTCTGAGCATTTATTTAAAGTAATTATCAATGAAAGTAAGCTGTTGCAACAAAAAGAGCTAAAACTTATTGGCTTTCAGGGTGAGCATGGAGCATATGGTGAGGTTGCGATAAGAATTGTGGACCAAAGTCTGCTGCCTATTCCATGTTTAGAATTTGTTGATGTTTTTGATGAGGTGGTTAACGGACAGCTTGATTTTGGCATTGTTCCCGTGGAAAACTCGCTAGAGGGCGCGGTTACACAGGTTAATGACCTGCTGGTAGAAGCAGATGTGCAAAATATCAAAATTGTCGGCGAAGTGAAAATACCAATTCACCATTGCTTGCTGGCTTTGCCGGGTACGGATTATCGTGAAATAAAAGTAGTGTATTCGCATCCTCAAGCGTTGGCGCAATGCCGCGGGTTTCTTTCCGGGAATAAGCTGGACTCCATGCCGTATTACGATACCGCCGGAGCGGCAATGATGCTGTCAAAAGAAAAGCCAAGGGCAGCTGCCGCGATTGCCAGCAAGCTTTGCGCAGAATTGTATAATTTGGAGGTCCTTTTCGAAAATATAGAAGATAATGAGACTAACGCCACCAGATTTTTGCTCATATCCAATAAAGAAAGCAATAAAGCCGGCAATAAATGTTCAATTGTATTTTCAACGGAACATAAGGCGGGCGCGTTGTTCAATATCTTGAAAATTTTTTCAGACGCCGGTTTGAATCTGACCAGAATTGAATCAAGGCCTATGCGTAATGACCCTGGGAAATATGCTTTTCTGCTTGATTTTTTAGGCTCTAATCGTGAACAAAAGGTTGTCGAAACTTTCGAGAAAGTAAAAAAGGAGACAGCTATTTTTAAGTTTCTGGGTTGTTATAGTGAATTATGAGTCCATGCTGAAATTATCTGCAGTGATTTGCTGACAGCCCAAAAACCTTATGCGTTCGGACAGAAGGAAAATGACTGGCTGTGGTCGAATTATTACCTCTTAGGGAGGGGACAAAATGCCGAACTTTAATATTAGCGATGAGTATCTGAGGCTAATCAAAGTTGTTTCAGAGAAAAATAATATAAGTCAGGATGAAGTAGTGGAAACAGCTCTGGAAATGTTTTTGAAGATGTATTTTATACGTTTTGACATGTACCCTGAATTGGAAACTGTCCAGCGTGAGTTCGGCAATCATGAGCTGGATGCCGAACAGGTTAGAGAGAAGATCAATAACGACAAAACAATGGTTGATACAGCCATAGCGGAGGCAGAACGTCTGGGTTTAATTTAGCATTATTTTATAGATATTTATACGCCGGTTGTTTTCAGATTTATTAAATTTATGTTAAAATAGCAATGTTGAGTTTGGAGAGATAATCCTGCAATGAGAAAAAGGGGAGGGATAGTTGTGAAACTTTTGATTATGGGACCGCCGGGAGCAGGTAAAGGAACTCAAGCGGAGGGGCTGGTTAAAAATCTGCAAATTACTCATGTGTCTACGGGTGATATGTTCCGTGCAGCAATCAAGGAAGGTACCGACATGGGTAAAAAGGCCAAGGAATATATGGACAAAGGTGAATTAGTGCCTGATTCCGTGGTGGTAGGTATGGTTAAAGACCGCATTTCTCAACCCGATTGCGCCAAAGGTTTTCTGTTGGATGGCTTTCCCCGGACGGTCGCCCAGGCCGAAGCGCTTGATCAGACCTTCAAGGAATTAGGTATTAAAGCAGATGGTGTGATTAATATTGACGTGCCCAGGGAAAGATTAATGGCCCGCCTGACCGGACGCCGTATTTGCCGTTCCTGTGGCGCCAGCTACCATGTTATCTTCAATAAACCTGCGGAGGAAGGAAAGTGCAACTGCGGCGGTGAGCTCTACCAGCGCAGCGACGACAATGAGGTGGCGGTAGGCAACAGGCTTGATATATATGAAGCCCAGACACAGCCGTTGATTGACTACTATGCAAAACAAAACCTTCTCAAGAACATTAATGGAGACCAGGATATTAAGAACGTTTTGGCGGATGTTCTCGCGAGTGTGCGCTAACCCGGTTTAATAAAGCCTCCCGGAAAACTTCGGGAGGCTTTTTGTCAGTGGTGAGAGAGAGTAACAGGAGGGGGCGCTGTTGGAAGCTAAAAAAGTACCTCAGGTGGATTTTGCCGTCATTGGCGGGTCAAGCACTTTTTCAATAAACTTCCCCGAAGATTTACAGCGGGGCGACACACGGATTATCGCCGACGCTCTGACGTTTGAAACGCCGTATGGGGTGAGCCCTCCTCTGAAATTATTCATGTTAGATAAAAAGAAGATCATAACAGTGAAAATGCACGGGTGGAGAGGCGGTATTGCCAGGGCGGATGCTTCACGCCAGGTATTTTGGGTGTTTCGCGAAGCAGGTGTGAAAAAAATAGTGTCGGAGGGCGGGGTCGGATCGATTAACCGGCTTTTGCGGCCGCGTGACCTAATAGTCCCCACCGACTATCTTGATTTTTCCATGCGTAAAGATGTAAGCCTGGGCGGAGCTTTTTTATTGACCATGCGCAAGTCGGTTTGTCCCGGCATAAGAAGGGAATTAGTGCGGAGTGCCGAGGCGGAAGCAGTCGGCAGGGTTTTTGACCGGGGTGTCTACGCCGTAACAGATGGCAGGCATTTTGAAAGCCCCGCTGAAGTAGAGATGCTTTACCGGCTGGGCGCGGATATCGTAGGGCAAAGCATGTGCCCGGAGGTTTATTTGGCGCGAGAAATCGGCGCTTGCTACGGGCGTATGGATATGGTGGTAAATTACGCTGAAGGTGTCATCAAAGAGTGGGATTACGAAGAAATGGCCGGTATTTTTTACGGTGAGCCCGGTAAAATCGGCAGCATTATCCTAAATACCCTGGCCCGGATTGAGCCGGAGCAGTCGTGCGGATGCACGCAATATAGAAAACCCAGTCTGCTAAAAGAGAAAACATAATATACCAGGAAAGTTTACACTCTGCGAACATATATTTTAGATAAAAGTGAATAAGGGGGTATGAGTAAACAGTATCTTGGTAAAGAGCGGAATGAGCTGGATTGGTGTTGACAAACCTTGGATAAACGGCGGGGACAGCAAATAGCTGCCCCTTTTCAATTTTTTATGGAGCTGCGGGATACAATATATTAAAGAACCGTAAAGGGTGATTTTTTGGATAACGATGAAAAACGGTTGTTAAAGATTCTTCAAGATAAAATAAACAATCTGTCCGTGAGCATCGAGAAGATGAAACTTGCCGAGTACGTGAGTCTTCTTGAACATCCATGGCGCTTGATGTATATAAATTTTATCGCCGGGCTGGCCAGGGGGGTTGGCATAGCTATCGGTTTTACTATCCTGGGCGCTGTTGTTTTATATTTCTTGCGTATTTTGGTTATGCTTAATTTGCCTTTAATAGGTGATTTTATCGCTGAGATAGTGAGACTGGTCTACCTAAAGGTAGGTACATAAAATGCGCGATTAAATGCACGGAGGTAATATGATGCAGGAAAAACAATATGCACAAATTAAAGGTAAGCTTGAAGATTTAAAGCAAAACCTGGAGGACCGCATTAAATATCTTGATGAGCAAGGATTAAGCGTCCCGCTGGGTGATTCTGTCGGTGAACTGTCCACTTACGATAATCACCCGGCGGACATTGGTTCTGAGGTTTTTGAACGGAGCAAGGACTTTGCCTTGCGTGAAAATGCCGCAATAACATTAGCGGCGGTAAATGAGGCTATAGAAAAGATTAACAATGGCACTTACGGTATTTGTGACGTTTGTGGTGAAAAAATTCAAAAAGAACGGCTCGAAGCTGTTCCTTACACTACTAAATGCCGGGATTGTAAAGAAGCAGAAGAGGCGCTTCCCGACCAGAATATTCGTCCTGTTGAAGAGGAAGTTTTAGGCAAGCCTTTTGCCAGGACTTTTACGGATGATCCTGAAGCCGTAGGATATGACGGTGAAGATGCCTGGCGGGAAGTAGCCCATTATAGCGAAACAAACGAAGAGTGGGCGAGAGGTGGGACTTATTACGGGTATTCCACGTATAACCCTAATGAAGAGGGGGGGACGGAAGATGTTGATGAAATTCCTTACGAAGTAGGCGACGACGGGGTCTTTTATAAAAGCTTCGCTGGGTCAGATGATGAAGATTCCCCGGCAGAGAAAATTGATGCAGGTAAAGATGAGTAAAAATTACATTTTCATCACTTTTTTACCAGTTGCTAGGTTTTATTTAATTATAAACAATTATTTGGTATAATTAATTATCTAGCTTAATGAAGAATGGAAGAAGAGGCGTGAGTAAACAAATTTTTACAGTCCGGGCGCATGTAATAATCAGCGGGAAGGTGCAGGATGTATATTACCGGGCTAAAGCACGGGAGCAAGCTTTAACCTTGAAATTGTCAGGTTGGATAAAAAACATGCCGGATGGCAGAGTTGAAGGCATTTTTGAAGGTGGACGGGAAGGCGTTGATAAAATGATTGACTGGTGCCGTCAAGGACCTGCAAGGGCAGTTGTTACAGGTTTAGAAATAAAATGGGAAGAGCCGCTGGGCGATTTTTCAGGTTTTATGATCTCTCCTACCAGGGCATAAACTATGCTGGAAATATATAAAATACCGGTTCATACACCTTATCCTGTCGGACCTGTAAACTCATATTTAGTGAAAAACCAGCCCTACACTCTGATTGATCCGGGTCCGGAAACAGCGGAGGCGAAACAATCACTTGCGGAGGGGTTAACTTCCCTGGGTGTCGATTTGAAAGACATTTCCAGAGTTATATTGACCCACAGTCATTCAGACCATAGCGGTTTGGCGCGCTGGTTGAACGAAATTGCCGGGGCGCGGATCTATGTTCATCAATTTGAGATCCGCAAGCTGACCCTTGATTACGATTTTTATCAGGAACGGCTTTCTTTTTTTCAGGAGGCCGGTATGCCGACAGAAGCGTTGAAAGAAATATTGAATGATTCTGACCCTGTCGGAAAACCTGTGCTGCCTGATACGGGCGTAACAATATTATCCGGCGGAGAGGCATTAAGGTTTGAAGGCGGAGCACTTTTGACTATGCACATGCCCGGTCACTCCGACGGTCACATCTGTCTGTATGATCAGGAAGGGATGTGCTTACTGGCCGGCGATTTCATCCTCAAACATATTACACCAAATCCGAACATGGAGCCTGATCCAATTAATTTCACCGCGAGATTGCCGACTCTCAATCAGTATCTCGGCGGATTGGATCTTTTGGAGAACCTTAATCCACGTCTTATTTTGCCAGGCCATGGAAATAATATTGACAATAGCCGGGAAGCGGTAAAAAAAGCCAGAGAGCATCACAGGGAGCGGTTAAAAGCGTTAACGTCCGTTCTGGAAAATAACAGTATCAGTGTCTACCAGTTAATGAGGTTTTATTACCCGCAAATAAAAGGTTTTGAAATCTACCTTGGCATTTCTGAAGTATTTGCCCATGTGGATCATCTGCTGGCGGAGGATAGGATAATTAAGAGGAAATCTAGCGGAGTATCTTTATTCAAAAAAAAATCAGGTTGTTCAAGCGGTTAACTTGACCTCACGACACAAGTAAAAGGAGGTCATAAATTGAAATTAAAGTTATTTGCCGCCATTTTAGCAGGGAAAACGGTATTTTGGCTCAGCCGGCTGCGGGGCAATAAAGGCACTTCGCTGCCCGGTCTGGTTGCACGCAAGTTTTATGGTGACTCATTGCGTGTCCTGGCTGCCCAGGTGCGTAAAGAGATAATTGTGGTCAGCGGCACCAACGGTAAGACAACAACCTGCAATATGATTGTGGGAATGCTAATGGACGCCGGTTACGATACTATTGCCAACCGGGAAGGGGCAAACATGATTACCGGTGTTACTACAAGCTTTATCCTGAGCGCAGATATGGGAGGAAATATTGACTGCGACTATGCCGTCCTTGAGGTGGACGAAGCGTCAATGCCCAAGGTGCTGGCGGAAGTAACCCCCAGTGTGGTGGTCTTGACGAATTTCTTCCGCGATCAGCTGGACCGTTATTGGGAGTTGGACAAAATTATCAGGGTAATCCGTGACGCTCTGTCAACACTTAAGCGCGCCACTCTTGTATTAAACGCTGATGATCCATTAGTGTCGCAATTTAGTGATAATAAATTACTGCCTTCAGTATTTTACGGGTTGGGTAAACACCAGCGCTGTATCAAAACCAATTCCCAGACCAGGGAAGCTAAGTTTTGTCCTTATTGCGGAGAGCAGCTTATTTATGATTATTTTCATTACGGGCAGCTGGGTAAATACCGTTGCCCCAACTGTTATTTTGAAAGACCCGACCCTTTTGTGGAGGTGCTGGAAACGGTGACTACCAAAAAAGGAATGGAATGCCGTCTTATTTATGACAACAAGGATGTGTTATTGAACATCCGAGCGCGAGGCTTGTACAATGTATATAACGCCATGGCGGCTTTATCGGTGGGACTGCGTTTAGGAGTTGACGTTGATATTGTTTTGGAAAGCCTTGGTAAGTACCGCACTGTAACCGGCCGGATGGAAAGTTATGTCTATCATGATAAGCCGGCTTTCTTGATTTTAGTAAAAAACCCCACCGGCTTTAATGAAGCAATTGCTACCTTGGCTGCTGCCGAAGGAGCAAAAGATGTTTTCATCGCCATTAACGATAATGAGGCTGACGGGCTTGACATTTCCTGGTTGTGGGATGTGGATTTTGAATTGCTGGGCGAAGAAAGCAGTTCTTACTTATGCTTTATCTGCTCCGGCCAAAGGGGTGAGGAAATTGCGCTCCGGCTGAAATACGCGGGTATCCCGCCTGGAAAGATTACCATTGACCGGAACATCAAGACGGCTATAGGCAATGCGCTGTCGGGGCGTGCGGGCAGCACTTATCTGTTTACCACCTACACCGCCCTATGGCCCGTTCATAAAATAATTAAACGCCTGGCTACTGAGGAGATTGCTGATGATCAATGTTTGTCATCTGTATCCGGACTTGCTGAATCTGTACGGAGACCGCGGTAATATAATTGCCGTTAAACGGCGTTGCCAGTGGCGTGGCATACCTGTTTCAGTACTCGAGGTAAGCCTGAATGACGATGTTGACTTTATGGAACAAGATTTTGTTTTTATAGGCGGCGGGTCGGACCGCGAGCAAAACTTGATAGCGGCAGACCTGTTAAAACGTAAAAAAGAATTAATCAAAGCTATTGAGAATGGTCTGGTGATTCTGGCAATCTGCGGTGGATATCAGTTGCTGGGGAAATATTACCTGGCTGGTGACGGTGAAAAAATACCAGGACTGGGCATCATGGATTTTTATACCCGCTCCGGTGATAAACGGCTGGTGGGAAATGTGGCGGTTGAGATTGATATTGAGGGTTTTAAGCTGAAGGCGGCCGGTTTTGAGAACCATTCCGGACAAACTTACCTGGGTAATTGCAAGCCTCTTGGCAAGGTTCTTGCCGGCAACGGCAACAACGGGAAAGATGGTCTGGAAGGCGCCAGATATAAAAATGTTTTTTGTTCTTATCTGCATGGCCCCCTGTTGCCAAAAAACGCCAGACTTACAGACTATTTAATAAACCTCGCCATAAAGAGGAGATGTATGAACATTGCTCTTGACCCGCTGGAAGCCGATATTGAAGACCAGGCTTGTCTGGCAATGCTTGGCAGGTTGGGCTTCGGGAAAATCACAAATTAGTTGATGTTATGATGCTGTTTAGTATAATAGTATCATACTGGAAGAGAGGTGATGTGACTTGATGTCAAGTAAGAGCGGAAAAACTAGAGTTGCCTGCGTGCTGCTGAGTTTGTTTTTATTATTATTGACTGTAGCGGCATGTAAACCCCAAGCCGCCAATCAACCAAGCGGGGAGCAAGAGCAGGGTGCGCCCCCGTCTCAAGGTGCACTGTCCCAAAATGATCAAAAAACAAATTTGACGGTATACTATGTCAAAATCACTGCTGATGACGCCTGCCTTGTCCGGGAAACGCACCAAGTTCCCTACACCGAGGAAGTTATCAAAGCGGCGCTGGAAGAGTTGATTAACGCCGACCCCGTTACGCCCGGCGCGGCACGGGTGTTGCCGGCGGGAACAAAGATCCGGGGGGTATCCATAAAGGACGGTTTAGCGACGGTGGATTTTTCCCGGGATGTGCTTCATGCTAGCGTAGGGGCTGCAGGTGAAGAACTGGGGATTCAGAGTATTGTAAATACTGTCACTGAATTTCCAGGTGTGCAGAAGGTATCTTTCCAGGTGGAGGGAACACTGGATCAGGAAGCAAAAAATTGGTGGGGGCATGTAGGATTATATGCACAACCTTTCGTTAGAGATGTTACAAAAGTAAAGGAACAGAAATGAGCCAGCTGTCTGGGTGACCAGCCCGGCGCCAATATTAAAACCCAAATGATCTTTATGCCACAAATTTCATGTGGCTTTTTTTATTGTTCATAATATCTCTAATAATAGTTTTAATTGATGAATACCATAATTTATAGCGTTTTTGCTGCCGACTGCTACCATTCTTCTTTTTGATAGCGTTGCATATAATGTATTATTCATGCAAAATTAGACCTAACATGGAAAGCAGTAGAAGGACTGGATGAATTAGGAAGGAGTGAAACGATGGATTTTATTAGACGCTTGGAAGAATACCGCTCCTTAGAAAGACAGCTTGCCTGGGAAGGGACATTCCAGGATTACCTTGAGGTTTTAAAAGAAAGGCCTTTTGTATCCCAACTTGCCCACTCCAGGATTTATAAAATGATCAGGTCCGCCGGAATAGAAGAAAAAGATGGCACTAAGCAATACAATTTTTTTTCCGCGGAAATATTCGGACTTGATAAAACACTGGAAAAGCTTGTAGAGGAGTATTTCCATCCGGCGGCGCGCCGTTTAGATGTGCGAAAGCGTATCTTGCTTCTAATGGGACCGGTGAGTGGGGGTAAATCAACCTTGGTGGCCATGCTGAAAAGGGGGTTGGAGAAATATAGCCGCACCGATGAAGGAGCTGTCTACGGTATTAAAGGATGTCCGATGCATGAGGAGCCCTTGCATTTGATCCCAAAAGAGTTAAGAGAAGATTTTCAAAAGGAGTATGATGTTTACATCGAAGGTGAACTGTGTCCATCATGCCGGCTTATGGTAGAAAACAAGTATTCCGGCAATATTGAAAATGTTCCTGTGGAAAGGGTGTTTTTATCTGAAGACGACCGGGTTGGCATTGGCACGTTCACTCCTTCAGATCCTAAATCTCAGGACATAGCCGACTTAACCGGCAGCCTTGATTTTTCCACCATAGCCGACTATGGTTCGGAGTCGGATCCGCGCGCCTACCGCTTTGACGGTGAATTAAACATAGCCAACAGAGGTATGATGGAATTCCAGGAGATGCTTAAATGTGACGAAAAGTTTTTATGGAACCTCCTCAGCCTCTCCCAGGAAGGGAACTTTAAGGCCGGCCGTTTTGCGTTGATCTATGCGGATGAAATGATAGTGGCGCACACTAATGAGAATGAATATAAAACGTTTATCAGCAACAAGAAAAATGAAGCCCTGCAATCGCGGATCATTGTCATGAAAATACCCTATAATTTGAAAGTCAGCGATGAAGTGAAGATATACGAAAAATTAATCAGACAAAGCGACTTGCGAAATATTCACATCGCACCCCATGCCTTGCGCATAGCCAGCATTTTCTCCGTATTATCCCGCATGAAAGAATCAAAAAAACAGGGTATGGACCTGGTTAAAAAAATGAAACTCTATGACGGAGAAGATGTGGAAGGGTTTAAGCAAAAAGATTTACATGAACTTCATTCAGAAGCTATCGACGAGGGCATGAGCGGCGTCGATCCCCGCTATGTAATCAACCGCCTTTCATCTGCGCTGATTCGCAGTGCAACTCAATGCATTAATCCGTTAGACGTACTGCGCGCTTTGAAAGAGGGGCTGGATCAGCATCCGTCGATAACAAAAGAAGAACGGGACCGCTTGTTGAATTTTATCTCGGTGGCCCGGAAAGAGTATGACGAAATGGCTAAAAAGGAAGTGCAGAAGGCGTTTGTTTACTCCTACGAAGAATCCGCCAAAGTCTTGTTTAATAACTATCTGGATAACGTGGAGGCTTATTGCAACGGCTTGAAGTTAAAAGATCCCATTACTGACGAGGAATTAGATCCGGATGAGAAACTGATGCGCTCAATAGAAGAACAAATAGGCGTTTCTGAAGGCGCCAAGAAAGCATTCCGGGAAGAAATACTAATCAGGCTTTCCAGCTACGCCCGCAAGAACAAACGCTTCGAGTACAGTTCCCACGAACGTTTGCGGGAAGCCATCGAAAAAAAACTTTTTGCCGATCTAAAAGATGTGGTTAAAATCACTACTTCCACCAAGACGCCTGACGCTGAACAGCTGAAGCGGGTAAACGAGGTCAGCGCCAGACTGATAGCGGAGCACGGGTATTGTCCGACCTGCGCTAATGAGTTGTTAAAATACGTCGGCAGTTTGCTTAACCGTTAAGAACAGGTTAATTAACATATTAAGAAAGCTTTGTGAATATAAAGTTCCTATCAATAATCAAGATTTTTAGCGAATAATGCGTTATCTGCTGAATTAAGGGATATCAGAACAATGGTAAGCTGTCTAAAGCCGGAAGTCAAACTTACCGGCTTTTAGATATATTAATCAAGTTAACAATTTTTATTGACGCGTTACATTTATTAACTATTTATTCATATAATGTTATACCAACAGCTGAAAGTGTGCTGATTAACAAGTGTTTAATTATATTTTAAAGGGAGGGGTTGCCGTGTCCGGCGGAGATTTCGTAATCTCCCGGGAAGACTGGTCACTTCATCGCAAGGGAGAGATTGACCGGGAGCGGCACCGGGAAAAAGTACGGGAGGCAATAAAGAAAAACCTGGCGGATATCGTCAGCGAAGAAAGCATTATCATGCATGACGGTCGTAAAGTTATCAAAGTACCGATCCGTTCCTTGGACGAATTCCACTTCCGTTTTGATTACGGCAAACAAAAGCATGGCGGTCAGGGGGACGGCAACAGCAAAAAGGGCGATGTTGTTTACGCCGACCCTCAGAAAGGGCAGGGTAAGAGCAAGGGGGCCGGCGAAGAGCCTGGTGTCGATTACTATGAAGCCGACATAACTATCGAAGAGTTGGCGGAAATGATCTTTGAAGATCTTGGCCTGCCGAACCTGGAACAAAAAAAGAAACCGGAACTTGCTTCGGAGTCGGTGGAATTCAAAGATGTGCGGAAGAAGGGAATAGCGAGCAATATTGACCGCAAGCGGACCATTATGGAAGTAATAAAGCGAAACGCTTTAAGAGGAGAACCGGGATTGCATGGTATCACCCCCGAAGATTTGCGTTATAAAACTTGGGACAACACATTTAAGTATGAGTCAAACGCTGTTGTTCTCGCCATGATGGATACATCCGGTTCAATGGGACCCTTTGAGAAATATATCGCGCGCAGTTTTTTCTTTTGGATGGTTCGTTTTCTGCGTACAAAGTATAATAACGTCCAGATTGTTTTTCTTGCCCACCATACCGAAGCGAAGGAAACAACCGAGGAAGAGTTTTTTACCAAGGGGACCAGCGGCGGCACCCGCTGTTCATCGGTTTACAAGCTGGCCCTGGATGTTATTGAAAAGCGGTACAGTCCTCAGGATTACAATATATATGCTTTTCACTTTTCTGACGGTGATAATCTTGTTTCGGATAATGACAACTGTATTAAATTAATCAACGATCTGCTAAAAGTATGCAACATGGTTGGTTATGGTGAGATCGAGGGGGCCTACTACTATACCAGCACTTTGAGAACAGCTTTTAAAAGGATCGGCAATCCTAAATTTACCAGTGTTACGATCAAGGACAAGAGTGGAGTTTACCCCGCCTTGAAAAAATTTTTCAGCCAAACCCAAGGTGAGGCAGTTAATTAGTCCCGTGTATTATGCCTCATTTTATGGAGGAATCATATATGAATCCGAAAGACGAATTAAAAATTCTAGAAGACGCTTTACAGGTTATCAACGCTAAGGCTAAAGAATTAGGGTTGGATTTTTATAATATGTTTTTTGAAATTTGCCCGGCGGATATTATTTATACTTTCGGCGCTTATGGAATGCCCACCCGTTATTCACACTGGACATTCGGCAAGGCCTACCATAAAATGAAAACACAATACGATTATAACCTTGGCCGCATCTATGAAATGGTAATCAATTCCAACCCATGCTATGCTTTTCTCCTCGAAGGCAACAGCATAATACAGAATAAACTGGTCATGGCGCATGTTCTCGCACATTGCGATTTTTTCAAAAACAATGCATATTTCAAGAACACCTCGCGGGATATGGTGGAATCCATGGCTGCGGCGTCTGAACGTTTCCGGGAATACGAGTTTAAACATGGCCGGGCAAAAGTGGAATTATTTATCGATGCCGCGCTGTCCATACAGGAACACATCGAACCCAGGATAATGATCAGAAAAGGTGAGGAGCTACGAAAAAGACGGCAGAATGAGCATAAACGGGCTAATTATGCTGAACACCCGGAAACTCCTTACGATGACTTGTGGGAGCTTGAAGAGGTGCGCAAGGACGCGAGTGCGGATGAAAAAGAAAAAAAATTTCCTAAAGAGCCTGAGAAGGATCTTATGCTGTTCATCATCGAACACAGCAAAGAATTAGAAGACTGGCAAAGGGATATCATGTCGGTGATCAGACAGGAGATGTTTTATTTTTGGCCTCAAATGGAAACCAAAATCATGAATGAAGGATGGGCAACTTATTGGCATCTCCGAATCATGCGCGATATACATTTGGATGTGAATGAAACGATTGAGTTTGCCAAGATGCACTCCGGCATCATTCAGACTTCACGCACGCGTATTAATCCATATACACTGGGCTTAAAAATATTTGAAGACATCGAAAAACGATGGGATAACCCTACTTCCGAGGAAAAAGAGCGGTATGGCCGTTCCGGTGGTGAAGGTAAAGAAAAAATATTTGAAGTCCGCGCAAATGAAAATGACGTTTCATTTTTACGCAACTATTTAACTAAAGAATTAATTGAGGAAATGGATTTATACCTCTACAAAAAAGTAGGAAATGAATGGCGGGTAGATGAAAAAGATTGGGAGAAAGTACGGGACGGTCTTGTTGCCGGTCTGACTAATGGCGGTTATCCTTACATCACGGTGCAGAATGGAGATTATAATAAGAATGGCGAGTTGTATCTGAAACATCATTATGAAGGTACAGAGTTGGATGTATACTATGTTGAAAAGACTCTTCCCTACTTATATTCTCTCTGGGGACACACTATACATCTGGAAACGGTTCTGGATAACAAATCGGTACTTTTTTCATTTAACGGAGAAAAGAGCAGCAAAAAATTCATGTAGGTTCAAATTGATTAGCATACCCTCCAAATGAGGGTATTTTTTTTGCATGTTTTTTGACGGTGCCAGCGGCAAGAGGAAAATGGTCCTGCTTATAGGACTATTGACTTATCCACAGATTCCTGCATGGATGTGGATATTTTTGTGAATAGTTTATAAAAAATATTTATCCATTGCGTAAATATGATATATTGTAGAAAATAATTAGCAAAAATGGTGGAATGCAAATGTATGCCATTAATAATTGCAGGGTATATACGGGGACGCGTTTGCTTGCGGATAAAGCGGTTATTATTGACGATGATAAGATAGTTGAGATTGTCAATCAGTCCGATCTGCCCGCGGGCATATCCGCAATCAACCTGAATGGATTATCCGTCGCGCCCGGGTTCATTGATATCCAGATCAACGGCGGGGGCGGCCTTTTATTTAACGAAGAGCCAAGCGTTTCAACCATTTCCACGATCTGTGAGACGCATAAGCGATTTGGAACAACTAACTTTTTACCCGTTCTGCTCAGTGATTCCAGAGAAAAAATGATATCGGCCGTTGAAGCCGTGCAATACTGTCTGGATAAAAAGCTGCACGGGGTGTTGGGGTTGCATTTGGAAGGGCCGTATATCAACGAGAAAAAAGCGGGCGTTCATAATAAAAATTACATAAGAGACCTTAATGCCGGGGAATTGAATGAATTAATAAAAGCCGCGGAGGCGAAGGCGTTAAAATTATTGACTGTCGCGCCGGAAGTTGTCCGGCCAGATTATTTAAAAATGTTGGCAGACGCCGGAGTGCTGCTTTCCGCCGGGCATTCGGACATTACCTATGGTGACGCGGTGAAATGCTTTGAAAACGGCATAACATGCGTTACTCATTTATTTAACGCAATGTCGCAATTAAACAGCCGGGAGCCCGGCCTGGTCGGTGCGGCATTGCAGGCGGAAAACGTGTGGGCGGGGATAATCGCCGACGGGTTGCATGTGCACTATGCCACCATAGACATAGTGAAACGAATCAAAGGGAGGAAGCTGTTTTTAATAACAGATGCCATGCCGCCTGTGGGAAAAGCTTCCCGGAACTTCATGCTGGGTGATTATGCCGTTGAGTGTAGAGACGGAAAATGCGCAACAGAAGACGGAATACTTGCCGGATCGGCCTTGGACATGGCCACGGCGGTGCGCAATTGTGTAAAAGAAATTGGTATTCCCATAGAAGAAGCTTTACGGATGGCTTCCACATATGCCGCAGAATTTCTCGGCATGGGGCTTGAACTTGGCAAAATAAAATCAGGATATGACGCAAATATTGTTATTTTTGATGACAAAATGGAAGTAAAAGGTGTTATAATTAACGGAAATTTTGAATTTTGGGCCAATTCGTGAGAAATTGTCAGGGGCTGATTTAACATAATGGTATTTTGTCATATATTATTCCAGGAAATGTTATTGATCGACATATTTCAACAACTATTGCGGATTTTATATGATATAATAATTTTCATGGGCTGCATAAAAAAGGCACCCCTGCCAAAAGGCAGGGGTGCAAAGCCGTGGGACTAAGGCTGTTTAAATAGTTATGTCTGTCGGTTTGTCAGCATCTACTTTAAAGGTTTAAAATTTATAATTGCGAGGAGGTATCTTTATGGATCCATTACTAGGCGATATTCAGCTGTTCGCGTTTGATTTTGCCCCGTCAAACTGGATGACTTGCGAGGGACAAACCCTGAATATTGCCACCAATCAAGCCCTGTTTTCATTGATAGGCACAAAATTCGGCGGAAACGGCACCACTACTTTTTGCCTGCCGGATTTGCGGAACGCGTTGCCGATGCAGGGGATGGGCATGCACTACTGTATCGCGATTCAAGGAATTTACCCCGACAGGAACTGATTATAATTATGCTTTCTAAATACTTATTTAGTTAAGGAGGATGACATTATGGATTACTTTTTAGGACAAATTGTCGTATTTCCATATTCATTTGTACCCATGGGCTGGTTGCTCTGCAACGGCCAAATTCTTCAGATTCAACAATATACCGCGCTGTTTTCCTTAATCGGCAATAAATTCGGCGGTAACGGGACTACCACTTTTGCCATACCTAATTTACAGGGCGCCGAACCGCAGCCCGGCACTGGTTATTATATTTGCATTTCCGGCATGTATCCAACCAGAGACTAAGGGTAAATAAGATTATTCATACAACTCTATCAAGAGATGTTAAAAAGACTCAGAAGGGGTGGAATTTTATGGGTGATAACATTGCCCGGAACAAGTTCGCTAATGCGAGCAGTTTCGTTTATCCTTATGCACCGGCCAAAGCGGTTGACGGTACTTTAACTCCGCTGGGACGGTGGCTGGGTTCCTCGCCGTTGCCGCCTGAACCGACGCCGCCATCACCTGTCTGGTTGAGTGTTGATCTCGGCGCTTTTTATTGGGTTAACCGCTGGGTGGTCAAGCATATGGGTTTGATCGGCTGGTCAAGTAATTATAATTTAATCGATTACAAGCTGCAGGGAAGCCTCGATAATGCCAACTGGTTTGATTTGGATTCCGTGACAAACAATTCGGCCAATCAAACCGACCGGCCGGTTGCCCCGCGCAAGACCAGGTGGGTTAGGGTTTACGTGACCAAGGGGTTGCGCTGCAATACGAATTTTGCCTCAATCGTGGATTTGGAGATATATGCCGCCGATCCGACCAATCCCTATCTCTCAAATCTGGTATTAAGCAACTCACTGGTGCTTAATCCGCCATTTAGCCAGACGATCAATGCTTATACCTCAAACGCAGGTTATGATCTGAGCAGTATCACAATAACGCCTACGGTGGTGGACAGTAACGCGACCATAAAGGTTAACGGCGTTGCCTGCGCCAGCGGGCAGCCCTCGGCGCCGGTCAGCTTAAACGCCGGCGTGAATAATCCGATACCGGTGGAGGTATATCCGGCGATTGGAGAGGTGAATACCTACACGGTTAACGTGACCAGGGCGAGTAGTCCGTATTTGTCGGGGTTGTTAATTGTCGGGAAGGGTGCAAGTCTTACGCCAACTTTCAATAGAGCCACTTATGCTTATACTTCTTCTGTGGCCAATACAAAGACAACCGCTCAGATACAGGCAACAGCAGAGGCTGGAGGAAGCATAACGGTGAACGGTGTTGCAGTCCAGAGCGGACAACCGTCGCAGGCTATCGATCTGCAGGTAGGAGCTAATCTGGTAACTGTTATCTGCACTGCTGCTGTAGGGTCGGATTTCAAGAAGTATGAAATCACTATAACCAGGGCGGCGACATAAAATAAAGTTACTGTAAAAACCTGTAGCCACGCCGTGGTTGCAGGTTGATTGTTTTAACGGCTCTGGGGTAGGAGTCTTATAAAAAAATATCTGTTTCAATAAATGCCAAGCAATTACTGTGCTATTGAAGGAAGAAGATAAAGAAAAACGCTGCCGCAAACGTAATATCCACTATTTCGAAGTAGTCGTAAAATTAGGAAGGTGTAGGGGAAGTCAAATTATATTTTTATCGTTATCCTTACCAGAATAGATGGAGATTGTTTCTTTCAACTGATAACGTCCCTTTAATATCAAAATCAAGTCTCAACTGGAAAATTAACGAATAGAAAGCAAGCGGATATAAATTCAGGCCGCAGGGGGTGTAACTAAATCAGGCAGTGGGAAAGGAGAAAGCCGAGATGTTTAGAAGAGCATTCAACAAAATAATGGTGATTTTTATTACAACGCTGATGATTTGCTGCCTGTCGTTCGGACTGAATGAAGGAATTGACAAGGCATTTGCCGCG
>NZ_MVQM01000167.1:0-13169 GCF_002067195.1 Pelotomaculum sp. PtaB.Bin117
AAGTAGGAGGAATTCAATAACGATGGTTCAAGCAAAGCCTTGTGCCATCTGCCTCGGCGAATGCCGAGAGGCTATTAAGATTAAAAGGAGGTCATGTATTGAAAAGGATGTCGTGTGCCAGAGGCGGAAGTGTGTTTTCACGGGTGGACAAAAGAGTGTCCGTCTTATTGGTGTTGCTTATGATTTTCGCTTTGGCCGGTTGTTCTTCCGGTTCTTCACCGGGGCAGGCTAAAAAGCAAGGGGCCGTGGAGCTGAATTTAGCGCATTTCTTTCCCGCCACCCACCCGGCTGAAACTGAACTGATTCAACCGTGGGCGAAAGCTATTTCTGAAGCCACCGACGGTCAGGTAATAATTAAAAGCAACCCCGGCGAGACCCTGCTGAAAGCAGACGGTATTTATGAGGGCGTGGTCAACGGGGTCGCCGACATTGGTCTTTCCTGCTTCTCTTATACTCGGGGCCGCTTCCCGGTGCTTGAAGCATTCGAATTACCCGGCACCACATACAACAACTCCAAGGTAGCCAGCAAGGTCGCCTGGGAGGGAATTAAACAGCTTAATCCCCAAGAAATCCAGGATACCAAGCTGATGATGGTTTTTTGCACCGGCCCTGGCGATTTGTTCACAAAAATTCCGGTCAACAGCCTGGAAGATTTGCAGGGGCTCGGAATCAGGGCGACGGGACTGAGCGCAGATACTCTTAAAGCGCTGGGAGCCAACCCTGTGCCCATGCCTCAGTCCGACGCCTATGAAGCTTTATCCAAGGGAGTTGTCAAGGGCAACCTCTCTACCGTGGAGGTGCTGAAGGGCTGGAAGCACGCCGAAGTAACGCAATATCTGACCAGAACCCCGTTTCTTTACAACACTTTGTTTTTTATCACAATGAACCTCGACAAGTGGAACTCGCTGTCTCCGGAAAACCAGAAAGCCATTGAGGAAGTCAGCAAGGAATACTTTGAAGAGGTGGCAATTAGTTTATGGGATAAACAGGCCGAGACTGCGCTGAAATATGCTTTTGATGAAAAAGGCATGAAAGAGATCAAGCTTTCAGACCAGGAAATAAGCCGGTGGGTAAACCTGGTAAAGCCAATGCAGGATGATTTCGTGAAGAAAATGAATGAAAAGGGCTACCAAGGACAACAAATTATGGATACAGTCAAGTCGCTTGCCGATAAGTACAATAAAGAATATGAATAGTATCACCGGAGGTATCCTGATATGAAAAAGCTTGAAGGATTAGTTACGGGACTAAGCCGGATACTGAACAATATTGCGGGCTTTTGCATGGTATTGGTCATGGCGCTGGTTGTAGCCAACATTCTACTGCGCGCGCTGTTCAAACATCCCATATTGGGGGCTTATGAATATGTTGTTTATACAACCGCGGTGATGATCGGCCTGACTTTAGGCTATTGCGCGGTACAAAACGGCCATATCGCGGTCGACTTTGTTGTGGAAAGACTGCCGCTGAAAGCACAGGCAATTATTGACACCTTGATAAATGCCACGGCTTTGTTATTCTGGGCTGCTTGTGCCTGGCAAACTTGCATGCATGCCCAAAGAATGACGGCGAACGGCTTAGTTTCCCCGACAACTCAAATCCCGGTCGCACCCTTTATTTACCTGGTGGCCTTCGGCCTGCTGGCGCTTTCCCTCGTGCTGCTGGTTAAAACAATTGAATCCTTGCGGAAGGTGTTTTCTTTATCGTCTATCTCCATGCCGGCGCCTAACGTCGAATCCATACAGAAGGCGGCAGTCAGTAAATGAGTCCACTCCACGTTGGTTTAATCAGCATTATAGCCTTTATGGTCCTGTTGATGCTGCGGATGCCCATCGCCTACGCGATGGCTTTGGTCGGGTTTGCCGGTTTTGCCTACCTGACCTCGCCGGCCGCGGCATTCAGCATGGTGGCCAATGAGATATTTACCAACTTCTCTTCATATTCGCTGGGTGTCATCGCCATGTTTGTCTGGATGGGGTTTCTCGCCTTTTATTCCGGCATCGGCACCAAGCTGTATGTTTTCGCCTACAAATTAATCGGACACTACCCCGGCGGACTGGCGATAGCCACTCAGGCCGCGTGTGCCGTCTTTGGAGCCATTTGCGGGTCCAACACGGCCACGGCGGCAACTATCGGGGCCATCGCCCTGCCGGAAATGAACAAGTATAAATATGACGTTTCGCTGGCCACCGCCAGCGTCGCCGCCGGCGGAGTCCTGGGCGTGCTGATCCCGCCCAGCGTGATCTTTATCGTTTACGGCATTGCCACGGAACAGTCGGTAGGCAAGCTCTTCATCGCCGGCATTATACCGGGAATTGTCCTGATGCTGCTTTATATAGCCGCCATATACATTATTACCTCCCGCAAGAAGGAACTGGGACCCCCCGGAGCGAAAGCGGATTGGCAGGAAAGGTTCAGCGCGCTGCGCGGGGGACTGGGAGAAGTTTTGGTTATATTTCTCATTTCCATGGGCGGCTTGTTTATTGGATGGTTTACCCCTACGGAAGCAGGGGCTGTCGGGGCCGCAGGCGTTTTGGGGGTGGCTCTCTTTAAGAGGAGCATCAGTTGGGAAGGCTTCAACAAATCCCTCCTGGACGCCACCCGGACCACCGCCATGATTATGCTGCTAATCGCCGGGGCGATGATTTTCGGACGCCTCATGGCTATCAGCAGAGTTCCTTTCGAACTGGCCCAGCTGGCCGGCAGCCTGCCATTGCCTCCGTTTGCCGTCATGGCGGTGATATTGCTTATTTATTTAGTCCTTGGCTGTTTCATCGACGCGCTGGCAATGATTTTACTGACTGTACCGATATTCTACCCGATAGCGGTTAACATGCTTGGCTACGACCCAATCTGGTTCGGGGTAATTATTGTTCTGACCGTGGCCATGGGCGTGATTACGCCGCCGGTGGGCATGAACGTATATATAATCAAAGGAATAGCTCCCGATATACCGCTTGAAGTGATTTTCAAGGGCATCTGGCCTTTCCTGTTGGCAATTATCATCTGTCTGGCCATTTTGATGGCCTTCCCGCAGCTTGCCACTTTCCTGCCCGGTCTGATTTCTTAACACAAAAAAAGAAACCAGTCATGAACTGCTGTGACTGGCTTTCTTTTTATTACTGCTCAACCTTCTATATTTAATACCTCGCGCTTGCCGCAATATTTCTCACGAAGTTTTGACTTTTCAATCTTGCCGGTCGGGTTCCGTGGAATTTTATCGAAAAAAACCATACGCGGCCTTTTGTACCTGGGCAGCTTCATGCAGAATTCAATAACCATGGCCTGACTCAGTTCCCTTCCTGGTTTGACCTCCAAAATGGCCACGGGTATTTCCCCCAGGCGATTGTCCGGCATCCCTATTACGGCCACATCCTTAATATCATCGTGAGCCTGCAGGAAATCTTCTATTTCCACGGGAAAGATATTCTCTCCGCCTGATATGACAACGTCTTTCTTCCGGTCCACCAGGTAAATGAACCCGTCTTCATCCCGCTGCGCCATGTCACCGGTATAGAGCCAGCCATTTTTCAGTATTTGGGCGGTGGCTTCCGGGTTTTCATAATAACCTTTCATAACTCCCGGCCCTCTGACGATCAATTCGCCAACCTTGCCTTGCGGAACAGGAGTACCGCTGTCATCCACAATCATTGCCTCCCAGTTAAATCCCGGCAGGCCGATGGCCCCAACCTTGTGTATATTTTCCATGCCAAGGTGAACGCAGCCTGGTCCGGTTGATTCACTCAGGCCATAATTGGTGTCGTACATTTGCTCAGGGAAATATTTCTTCCATCTCCTGATCAGGCTCGGAGGCACTGGCTGGGCTCCGATATGCATAAGCCGCCACTGTTCGAGGTTATAGTTCTGCAAATCAACTTCCCCGCTTTCAATAGCGTCAAGGATATCCTGCGCCCACGGCACAAGAAGCCACACAATTGTCGCCCTTTCTTCAGATACTGTTTCAAGAATCCACCGGGGGTTTACGCCGCGCAGGATTACGGCCTTTGAACCGACAATAAGACTGCCGAACCAGTGCATTTTAGCTCCGGTATGATACAGCGGAGGGATGCAAACAAAATTGTCCTGGTGCTCCTGAAGGTGATGGCGGTTTTCCGTAATGCACGCGGAGACCAGATTATCATGAGTCAAAAGAATCGGTTTAGGATTCCCGGTAGTACCCGACGTAAAGTAAATAGCGGCCATATCGCAATCGGAAAACGCCGCGACGGGAGCCTCCGCGGGAAATTGCCCCATAAGCTCATCATAGCTTTCAGCTTGACCGGGGCAGTTCTCCCCGACAAAAATTAATTTCTCGACGCGGCGGATTCGCTCACTGATCTCGTCAATTCTTTCCTGAAACTCGGGCCCGTAAACAAGCACTTTCGCCTCTGCAACATCAATACAATTTCTGATTTCTTCCGCGGTAAAACGGAAATTCAGAGGAACAGCCAGTGCTCCGGTCTTCAATATGCCAAAATAAACAGGCAGCCATTCCAGGCAGTTCATCATTAATAAAACAACTTTGTCCCCCCGTCCTACACCGCTTGCCAGCAGCGCATTTGCAAACTTGTTGGCCGAATTTTCAAATCCCAGCCACGTTATTGCCCTCCTCCGGCAAATCGCCGGTTCGCGTTCTATTAACGCAATTTCATCAGGATACATCCGTGCATTGCGGGAAAGCATTTCTGTTATCGGCATAAAATTAAACCTCCCAATCATACAAACATCGTCCTTCCATACTACTACTCACCCTATTCGGACAAAATAAATATAAATTTAAAATTCTATAAAACCGTTTTATTTCCTTCTTTGAGCTATTACACTTAACGGCTTTTCACTCGATTGAGATTTTGAAAATGAGGTATCGGGGAAGAAGGAATAGTAGAACCGGCGGGGCTTTTTACAAACCGGCAGCAGGCACAAAAGGTAGCCTCGTTCAGCAAACCAGGCCGGGCGGCCGGGTTTGCATTGTTCATTTTTCAGGATGTTTTTTATACATCTTATTCTTATACATGGACTGATCAGCAACTTTCAGCAGTTCGTCAATATTCTCCGTCCTACCTGGTTCCCATATAACACTACCGATACTTATCCCCAGGTTGCTTGTTACCTTCTCGGAAGAAATCCACTCTATTAATCTGTCTTGTATCCGTTTCTGTGTAAAATCAAGGCCTTTCAGGCTGGTGTTAACTATCACTACAAACTCATCTCCGCCAAAGCGGCAAGCCAGATCATAGTCTCTAATCGTCGAATTGAGTGTCTGGGCAAAATTTTTCAATACCTGGTCTCCAATCAAGTGTCCGAACTGATCGTTTACCTCCTTGAAATTATCGATATCCATGGACAAAATACCAAACGTAGTTCCGTCCCGCCGTGCCCTGGACAGTTCTTTATTAACAAATTCAAAAAACCCCCGGCGGTTATAGAGTCCGGTTAAGGAATCTTTAATTGATAATTCCCTTAATTTGTCATAAGCCAAGCTATTCTGAACAGCCAAACCAACTTGCTCAGCAATCATTTCCAAGTATTCAATCAACTCTATAGTAAACATGCCTGTGCTAATATCGTTTAATTGAATCAGCCCAATACGCTTACCTCTGGCTTTAATAGGAATTAGCGCCACAGATTCATAACCGCAAGAGTTGCAATAGTACAATGTTTTTCCCCGGCGATCATGCTCACTTGTGGTGGCTGTTAAATCAGACGTATTATTTGACCAAAAGCTGCCGCCTTTCGTAAAGAAAGGCAAGTAGGGCTCATATCTGCCGCTGATTATTTTTCCGCACATGCACTCCAAGGTATTGTCCGCATCCTTGCCTTTATCGCATAAACTGTTTTCTTGTATGATAAAAGACTCTGGAAAACCGTTGTAGACATAATATGGATAATCTCCGTTGTCTTGCAGCCTAATGCCTATAGCCCCGCATTTAGTCAGCTTCTTAACGTGATCTATGATGGTGATTAAGGTTGACTTCAAGTCCATAAAGTTATTGAGTTCAGCGCAAATAATTTTCGCTGTTCTTTCCCGCTCCAGCAAATATTTCAATTCATTCTTATAGTCTTCCATAAATATCCGTTCTTTCTAATGATAGTTAAAAGGATTAATATTATTACGAAACATATAATACTAAATTGCTAATAATCACTATCAAATCTTTCAATACTAATTATAGTCAATGTGGTCCTATATTGACATAGGACATACGTCCTATTTATAGGACCACAATTAGCTCATAACAATCCTATCCCTTTGGACTGACATAGAATGAAAAGCAATCGCTTCGATATAGAATCCTGGTGTACTCCAGCACTTTACCGCTCCTTTGCTCCATACAGCCGGATTCCAAGACCAATAGTGGTATTAAAAATGCGCAATTCAACATATCCCGCTGGTATTTCGTCGGAAACGAAACGCTCAAGACGCTGGATTTTGAACAATAATCCCGATATCCTTTACTGTTGTAATATTTAAACATGGATGTGATATCCATACCCACCGTATCAATATCATTAAATACCGATTTGGCAACATAAGAGATATGCATAGCAATAGGCTGCTGATTGATAAACCTCAATCTGCCTACTTTAAAGACTCGGTCATCTCGGTCTGTTTCTAAGAAATCATAAATTTTTTTATTATATTTAATCTCTTTGCAAAAAATATTTTTTGAATAAAAATCATACCCTTTTTCGATCATTTTCTGGCTAAAACTCACATCGCCGGAAAGCACAAGTTCAATTTGTTTTTGTCTTTTTTTTACATAACTTCCTTTTCCCTGTCTTTTATAAATATAGCCCAATTCCTCCAGTCTTTCATAAGCTTTCCTAGCTGTCATTCTCGGCACCTTGTACTTATCAGCGATCACATTTTCAGACGGTAGTCGATCATGGGCATTGTAGGCGCCTGAAATAATTCGAAAAATTAGCTTGTCTATTATTCGTATTTCATCCGGCATAGCCATACCCCATTATCATTTATAACCAAACTCATTCCTAATGCATTTCGGAAAGTATTCCAATACTTCTTCCCATATTAACGGCGAGCGATATGCGATTACAAAAATTTTACCATAACGTGAATTATCTTTATCCTTCCTGCGATAAAGAAAAAACCCGCCACGCTGTTCCAGGTAAATTCTGGCAGCGGCAACATCCCATTCATAAGTGTTCGATGAAATAAACAAGTCGTATTCGCCATTGGCAACCCTGCATAATTCAAGAGACGCGCATCCTAAATATCTGTATGCCTGCACCCTTGACAGCATCCCTACAACATCCATATCCAAACTGGCCAACTCCATCATTGTTCTCAAACTCATAGCGACAATCGCCTTGTGCATCTTCTCTCTCCGTTCAGGCAGGATATTTAAGCGGCAGTTATCAATTATTGCGCCCTCACCATGCTTAGCACAGAACATAACCCCGCTCGCGACATCATTGATCAGACCGAAGACTGGATTTCCATCCCTGTACAATGCCAGTGAAATCGCGTAATCCCTGCCAAATCGGTAGTAATTGACAGTACCGTCGATTGGATCAATCACCCACGTATAACCATCACTATCCGCGTTTACCCTTCCCTGGCTTTCTTTATGTTCAGACCGGCCAACTTCTGAATTTGCTTGGGATGTTCAAACCGGCTAATGTCACCTACTTCAGCGATAAAGCCTGCCGCGGTTACCAAACCCACCCCTTTAATTTTCACTATTTCATCCAGGCCAGGTACCTGCTTCACAAGCTGCTCCACCATGTTCATGGTTCTTTCATACTGCTGTATTTGCAACTTATAGTTCTCCAGCATGTTGAGCAGGTCATTCTCTGCAGCCATAATGCCTTCACGAACACCCACAGATTGCCTCGCAGCCTCTATCAGGCACATAGCCCGCTTTCTACCTATTCCCCTCAGTTTATCCTGCTTCCAACGCTCAACAATACCTTCCACACCTTTTTCTAATATCCTGACGGGTGTAGGAAAATCCTGCAACACTATTAGGGCTGCCTTGCCTTCCCAGTCTCCAAATACTCGGTTGAATTCTGGAAAGTATATGCTGAGCCAACGTTTTACACGGTTACGGATTCCGTTTAGTTGTTTTACTATCTGACACCGGGTTTCCATGGCTGTTCTTAGTTCGCTGTATATGCCTTCCGGGATGTATGGCTCCATGTACCGGCCATCTTTAACTAGCATTGCTATAGTTTTGGGGTCCTTACGGTCATTCTTGGTTGGATTATTATCATCCAGTTCTTTGCTCCTTTTTACATGAAACGGATTCACCAGCACTATTTTCATGCTGTGATCCTTAAGTTGCTGAGCTAGATTGAACCAGTAATGCCCTGTCGGCTCCATGCCTACCATAACTTTGTCTTTAATGTTTTTTTTCTTTAATCGCACCTACCCAAGTGGTGAATTGTCCGAAGCCTTCTGTATCATTACTAAACTTAAGTAATCTTCCAACTTCAAGTCCCCGGTAGTCGAAGGCTCTAGCATAGTGGATTTCGCTTGCTATGTCCACACCAATGATTAAGGTCTCTTCTGTGACTTGCAAAATCTTTTTGTTCTGGGTATACTTCATCTTGAGTACCTCCTCTGTTATTTAAGGGTTGCTTCGCGAAAGCTGACACCTCGTATGTTAACAGGGGGTACTCTTTTTTTCAAAGCTCATTTTTGTTTATTACAGGAATGCTCCTATTTTATTTATTAGGAGTCCTAGATAATCATTATTAAGTCTTTTCAGTCGTCGCCGTGGTTTTGTGGGTATGTGGTAAACGCGATTAGCGTTTTCCAAGCGATTGTGGGAATTGTGGTCAGACCGCCCGGGGAGCTGCAAGATCCTATTACCGGATCGGCGTGCGGCCGGCAGGGGCTATCTCTTTACAGTAAGCCGGGCTGTCCACATTTTCCACATGAGCGGCATATCCACAACCCGCGCCGGTGCTGCAATTGAGGCTAAATGTAAACCTGATTTACACTTAATACTTTTTTGAAATAAAATACCACATATTTACCAATAATCCCGGCACGGAGGTGAGGCGGTGAATACATCCGATACTATTCAGCTCATAATCGCCGTTCTCCTCGCAGTAAACCTCGTAGTCCAAATAGCCAACCATAGGCAGTAATTTTTAACCCCTGACTGCTGGTAACAGTCAAGGGTTATAGTTTAAGCCACCTGGTTCGGTGATGGCCACGATCCATATTCAGTATTAGTATTTCCACCATTTAAAATAATAATATATTTACTGAGAATAATTGTCAAGTTAGATGACCAGTTCTTTTAAGGCAATCTCAAATTCTTTTATGGTTTTAACCTTAACCGCTCGTCGCAGAATTCTTCTCAGTAAACCTCTGTCTTTAACCATAGATAATTCTTCCTTTAACCATACAGGTTGTTCCCCGGTATTCTCCTCAAGGGCTTCCATGATAGCCTCGACTATCCCTTCATCACGACCTCTTGCTTCCCACTCTTCCCGGATGCCGTCAAACAGCGGTAAGTTTTCCAATTTACTCACCTCCAGCACTTTTAAAATTAGGTCTTTTGGGAACCTCAATGATGATAAAGCCGCAAGTGCTACATACAGGATCGACCTCTCGTCCTCTGTTTCTACTTCGCTTGCAAACGCTTGGTGCACTTATCTAGTACCACTTCGGGTAGTTCATCATGACTCATCAATGGTGTCAGGGGCAGTAGGCCCACCGGTCCACGGTAAAGCAGCTCCCGGCCGGTAATGTCCTGTAAGTTGATCTGTCGGTAGTTAAATTTTACTCTTCGTAAACGGTCTTTCCTTTTTGAATGATCTCGTCATATAAAAAGTCACCCTGTCGAGCTTTTTTATATTGTTCAACAGAATAAGGTCGTGGTGATATATCCAAGTCAACCCCAAAGGTAAGTTTTTTAAGCATCAGGGACTCTTTAAACCGGTCCCGACCGAGATCCGGAGAGACGATGGCCAGGTCTATGTCGCTGTCCTTATCTCCGGTGCCGGCAGCCAGGGAACCGTAAAGGATAGCCTTCTTTACCCTGATTTTTTTAGACCTGAGGGCTTCTAGGTATTTTTTTATACTTATTTCAATTTGCCTTTTAGCCATTCTAAAACATCTCCCGTTTTTTTAAAGATGTCCTCTGTTACTACCCGGGTACAGTTCTTCGCAAGTTCTTTCCGGTCCTCAGCATACCTGGACTCTATGTAATACTGCGAGAGTAGGACAAAAGCATCCTTCCTGTTATCATCTAGCTCGGAGAAGATGTCTACAGCTTCTGCTAGGACAACTAGATCATGTTTCCTGGGTGGTGTCTTGCTGTACTTCTCGTAATATACAGCTTTTATAGCTTTTTCAATGGCCTGCTGGCAGAAGAAAAGGCAATGTAAATATTCTTTCTTACTATAAAGCAAGCCGGCAACCCTAAAATCGTCCTGGGCAATATCAAACCAATTTTTTGTTGCCTTTTTCACATTTAGCACCATCCTCAAAGACCAACTTATACACCTTACCCTAACCTAAGTACAACTCTAATCCTTTATGACCCAATCTCTATGGTAGATCAACCTGTAGCCCGAATTCACGCTTGGCTTCCTCCCCTGTTACATAACCTGCATTACTATTGAGTTGGCGTAATTCCTCTTCTGTTAAGGGATCATCATCAGGTTTAGCTTTATCGATCTTTTTCCAACCAGCCGGTTTTTTTATCCGATCGTTCAATTAAATACTGTTTTTACGCATCATTTTTTATTTTTTCATTAATCCACATTCTTATTAATGTTTGATATGGCAGTCCTCTCTTGACGGCGATTTTTTTAACGGCTTCAATCTGATAAGGTTCCAATCTTAATGTAATAGGTTTTTTAAGTTCTCTTTTATTTAATATTTCATTTTCTAGTTCTGGTGATACTTTAATATCTACAGGTTCTAAGTCAGTAATAAACTCGGTACTGTCATGTTCATCCCAAAAGCGTGCTTCTTCTTCGGTTTTAAACTCCGGTATTTTTTTGCTCATATTACCAACCTCCCTGTCTTACATGTACTTTTACAAAAGTATCATATTATCCAAATCTATAACCACTTTAGATATCATTAAATAATCCATTCCCAGGATGCCGTCAATATCAAATCCATAATCCATATCACCAATTTGTTATTTGAATTTGGTTAATTTTTTAGTACCTAACTGAATTCTGTCAATTTTTTTCTCGTAAACATATTCTGCTCCACCAACACCATGTATTTTTCTTATGACATCTAAAGGTTCAGGACCTAGCCCCAATTCAATAGCAATTTCGGCGGCAATGATTGTGGATGCAGAGCCAGTATCTATCAAGAAATTATCATAACTAAGAGATTTGCCTTGGTGAGTAAGTATAACGCTAATGAAAGGTAGCCCATACTTTAAATCTATTTTCATGTACCAGCTCGCACCCCGATCCATCTCTGTTCAACTATATCCAGTTCAGGGCGTGAAGTATGAACAACGTAAAGCTCTCTTTCCCTGTTCTTTCTATGTAATTGTAAATACTGCAACAAAGCCTTATTATTGTCATCTTGGAAATTATCAACTACGGTCATTTGAGATATAATTCTTTTATCACCTTCTGTATGAGCCTCAATAGCTTCAATTATTACCCATTGATTAGGGTATTTTCTTTTTACTTCTGCCCATAACATTTTTAAAACCTCCTTTGAGGCATATTCACTATATAATATAATTCCTTGTATTTACGTTGTCAATACATATTATTATCCTTAGTCGCCGTGGTTGTGTATATGAGGTAAAAGCGATTGAGGAAACTGTGGTCAGGCCGGTCGGGGATCTTGCACTGTCATAATAACGGATCGGTATGCTGTCGGCAGGGTATTATCTATTTACAATAAACCGGGCTGTCCATAATTTCCTCAATCGCGGCATATTCACACACCGTGTCTTCCTCATAGCCGAAATTATTTCACGTGAAATAATTTTTTCATAAATCATATATGTCTTTACCCTCTTTAACAAGCTGGTCCACCCTGGCTAATACATCAGAGGCCGTCATATCCTCGCCGCATACCTGGCATTTTACAACCGGCACCCCTTTGACCACCTTTCCTAGATAGTTAAAAGAGATTTTTACTGACTTAATATTTTCACCACCGCAGCTCTCGCACCTTTTTATTATCATCATTAATACCTCCCCCTATAAGATCTTCTTGATTGTCTTTTAAGTTTAAGCCGTTTCATATATAAACAGAGAGGTCAGAGATATTTCTTCGTGATTTCCGAGGTGATAAGGATGAGCTCTTAATCCTTCTTTAATCTCATATTCTCTTAATCTCTTATACGCAGATCCGCGACTGCTTTTACTCTAGCTTCTTCATAAACCTCCTTAGGTGATAACTTCAAGTCGAACTTGCCTTCCTTGATAACAAAATAGTTCAAATACATGGATGTCATTTCTTTATTATTAGTATTAAATAACTCTAATGTGATTCATTATAGAATCTCAAAAGCTACTATGCGATCGTAATAAGAATCACTAAAATATTCACTATTGACAGGCTCTGCCTGGCATATGTGATGATGCGCGAGCATCGCGCCTTATCTTGCCTTTTTAAATTTTTGCTTCGCGAATAATTTTTTCCCTCATGTCAATCATGATTAATTGATCACCAACTTGTATAAAAAGTGAAAAACCTTTTGCTGAAACCACGGGCCATTCAGTATTAAAAAAACTATCCCATAATCTCTTGCTTAAATACTCTTTAACCTTACCTACAACCAAAAAGCCAGCCGGTACCCGTAATCTCATTTCTAATCGATTAGGATTATTTTTGTCAGGGAAAATGCTGTAGACCTTTCTTTCCTTAGGCTCGTATATGAAAAACATACCTTTGTAACGTAATTTAACTCTAAAAATACTGCCTTCCTCTCTGGTTTCAACAAGCTCGTGTGAGCGACCTGAAAGAACATGTCCAAGGAAAAGTCGTGCAATATGGGTATTTTTTCTTGTTGGAGTTTTTTTTTTAATTACTTTCCGCAGCCTTTTTGCCCTCACAAAGTCGTATAAGGTTTTATAACTATACGGCAGAAAGCCTTATATATCAAGGGCACTGAAAAAGTCCATTTGCAGCAATGCAGATGGACTTTTTGTCCAAAATTTTTGTCCAAAAATGGTATAATTATTCATGAAAGAAGTTG